>JAADIB010000300.1 GCA_013151565.1 Chlorobiota bacterium | reverse complement strand
AGTCCAACAAGTTCCCAGAAGATGTACATCATTAATATATTGTCGGTTAAAACAATACCTAGCATTGAGAATGTAAATATTCCTAAGTATGCAAAATAACGGGAATATCTCTTATCACCTTTCATATATTCAAGTGAGAATATATGAACAAGCGCACTAATCAAAGTAACAACAAACAACATTATCACTGTTAGATTGTCGATCTTAATACCGAGCTGAATGGATAATGGTCCCATTGAAGGAACGTTTCCAAAATCAATCCAAGTAAATGTTGAAACGATATTTTCATTGATATAAGATCCTAGTTTTATATAACCCATAAAAATTGAGAGGAATAAAGAAAAGACCATAATGCCTACTTCAAACCAATACAATTTTTTAAATCTTTTACCAAAGATCAAAACGGTTGTGAAACCGAGTAACGGTAAAAACAAAATAAACAGCGATATAGTTATTAAACTAGATTCTGACATAATTATTCTTTTAAATTATCAATTTCATCAACATTAACATGACCGAACGTTTTATAGATATTCAGCACGATAGCCAGTGCAATTGCAGCTTCGGCAGCGGCTAAGATTATAACGAACAAAGCAATCAGCTGACCATTCAAACCAAAATTGCCGTATCTTGAAAATGCGACAAAGTTAATGTTTGCTGCATTTAAAACAAGCTCAATTCCCATAAGTACAAGAATAGCATTTTTACGCACCAGAATTGCATAAATTCCAAATGCAAACAGGAACGAACTTACAACTAAATAATGTGTTAATCCAACTTCAAACAATTTTATCCTCTATTACTATTTATCATCTCTACGAGCCATTGAAGCAGCTCCTATCATAGCGATTAATAATAGTATTCCTAATAGTTCAAAAATTAAAACGTAATCTGTTATTAAAAGTTTTCCAAGATCGTATGTTGTAGTCTGCTGTATCTTGGATAATTCAATCTTCCAGTTTGTCTTCATCATAATTGAAGTGATGCTTCCTAGAAGAACGCCTACGCCAACAACCGCAGGCAGAACGGCAACTTTTCCTTTTTTAATTTCGATGTGAGTAATATCAGATGTAAGCATAACACCGAATAACAAAAGAATAAGAATACCGCCAATATAAACCATGATCTGTGTTACTGCAACAAAATCAGCACCAAGTAAAACATATAATCCGCTAATACCAAAAAGTGTTGCTAATAGATAGAATGCTGACCTAACAATGTTCCCGGAAGATACAACCATCAGCCCGGAAACTATTGTAATAGCTGCAAACAAGTAAAATATGAAATCGTAAATTGACATATATTATTAAATTATTGTTGTTCTTCTGGTTTATCGTTTTCGTTTTCAGAAGTAGGGGCATCTTCTTCCGGTTTATCTTCACCGGTGTTATCCCCAGTATCTTCTTCTTTTTTAGCCTGTTCGGCTTTCTTTGCTTCTTCTTCAGCTTTCTTTTTTGCCTCGGCTTCTGCTTTTGCCTTAGCTGCTTCTAATTTTTTTGCTTCTTTCTCAGCTTGGAACTTTTCAAAATTTTCTGTTTTCTCTTTAATTTCATCTTCAGTTAAACTGGCAAATTTATAAACTAGATCATTTCGATCGAATTCAGAAAATTCATAAACATCTGTCATAAATATACAATCTGTAGGGCAGGGGAATACACACAATTGACAGTAACAGCACTTAGCAATGTCAATATCAAATTTAGTTACCCACAAAGCTTTTTTCTTGCCTTGGGATGTCAATCCAAGATCATCGGTCGGCAGAGCTTTTACCGTATCGATCTCAATACAATCAACCGGACAAGCGGTTTCACATTGTTTACACCCAATGCAGTCATCCATATTTACAAATAATCTATTCCGCGCTCTTTCAACCATCGGAACACGTTCATCGGGATATTGGATGGTTACAGCAGGAACAAAAAGATGTTTCCACGTAACTTTCATACCAATAAAAATGGTATATAATCCATCCCAAGTATTTTTTAGATAATTTTTAATCATACTATATCAACAGAATTAAACCAACTATCAATAAATTGAAAAATGCGTATGGAATCAGATACTTCCAGCATATTGCCATTAACTGATCCACCCTGACCCGCGGCAGTGTCCATCTTAACCACATTTGAACGAATACAAAAAACAATCCCTTTGCAATGAACCAGAAAGTCTGCTCGATTGGAACAAGCCAATCAATCCCAAGTAAATGACCGAGATAACCGATTGGCGACTGATATCCGCCAAAGAAAAAAACAACTAAAATTGATGACACCAAGAACATATTAGCAAATTCAGCAAGGAAGAACATTGCAAACTTAACGCCCGAATATTCGGTACTGAAACCGGCTACTAATTCCGATTCAGATTCGGGTAAGTCAAACGGTGTTCTGTTCGTTTCAGCAAGTGAACTTATAAATAATATAATAAATGCGATAAGCATGAACGGGATAATCAAAAATTTAGCAATGCCCGTTAATGCTCCGCCGAAAATTCCCCAATCCCAGATAAAACCGGCTTGCTGAACGCTGATATCATTAAGACTCATCGAACCGTAAACCATTATCATTGTAAGAACAATTAATGCTGTGGGAATTTCGTAACTCACTATTTGTGCTGCGGAACGCATAGCTCCGTAAAGTGAATATTTATTGTTTGAACCCCAGCCAGCCATTAACAATCCGGCAACAACAAACCCGGAAACAGCAAGCACAAAGAAAATTCCTACATCAGCGTTCGATCCGATATAAATTGAAGTAAACGGCAGCATTGCATATGCTAAAAATGTCCCGACAAAAACCAAGTAAGGCGCAATGTTGAACAGAGCTTTATCAGTAGCCGAAGCAACAATATCTTCTTTCTGCAATAGCTTAAGGAAATCCGCTAATGTTTGAAGCGAACCATGCCATCCAACTCTCATCGGTCCGAGTCTATCCTGCATATGAGCGGATACTTTTCTTTCAAGCCAGACAGCGAACAAAGTAAAAACAACCATGAAAGCCAATGGGGGAACGGTTCCCAAAACAAAGGCTATGATATCGCTTCCCGTTATTTCTGAAATGTAATTTTGCATTTATCTATCAATTTCTCCTAGTACTATATCTAAACTACCAAGTATTGCAACAACATCGGCAATCAAATATCCTTTTGCAATTTCACCGATTGCAGAAAGCGAAACAAATGAAGGTGCTCTTACTTTTACTCTAGCCGGATTAACAGTACCGTCGCTTATAATAAAGTAGCCTAGTTCGCCTTTAGGTGCTTCAACTCTGTGATATACATGACCTTTCGGCGGTTTAACTCTTCTGGGAACTGCCGACTTTACATCACCGTCCGGAATTTGATCAATTGCCTGCTCAATAATTCTTAAGCTTTGTTCAAGTTCCAGAATTCTTACATAATATCTGTCCCAGCAATCGCCAACCGTCCCAACCAATCCTTCACCAACCGGAATCTCAAAATCAAACCTGTCATATATTGAATAAGGATCGTTTTTTCTAAGATCGAATTTAACACCGCTTCCTCGAAGGTTCGGTCCGGTCAATCCCAAATTTATTGCTTCTTTCGCAGGACAGATTCCAATATTAGCGGTTCTTTCAATGAATATTTTATTATATGTAAGGAGTTCGTTTAATTCTATAATTGTTGGTCTGAAATAATCGACAAACTCCTTTGTTTTTCTAACAAAGTCTGGATGAATATCGTGTGAAAGTCCGCCAACCCACATATAATTATATAATAAACGCGCTCCGCAAGTTTCTTCGAATAATGTTAGAATTTTTTCCCGATCTCTGAATAAATAAAGAAATGGAGTAAAAGCGCCGAGATCAAGTCCGTAAGTTCCGAGGGCAACCATGTGAGATGCAATTCGCTGCAGTTCTCCCATTATCACACGGATATATTCAACTCTTTCAGGTATTTCAATTTCCATCAGCTTTTCAATAGCTTCAACATAACCGAAGTTATTGTACATTGAAGCAAGATAATCCATTCGATCCGTATATGGAATTACTTGAGGATAAGTCATTGCTTCAGCGTGTTTCTCGAAGCATCGATGCAGGTAACCTATATGAGGTTTTACATCATGAACAACTTCACCTTCCAGCACGAGTTCCAATCTCAGCACTCCATGAGTAGAAGGGTGCTGAGGACCCATGTTCAATACCATTTCTTCAGTTCTTAGCGACATAATTCCATAATAAATTTCAATTTAACTTCCGGCTTACCAGTATCTAATGACTAGCTGCTAGTACGGGACCTTCATCCCGTCATAATATTCCGGATTTTCATAATCTTTTCTTAGCGGATAACCGTCCCAATCATCTGGGAGTAAAATCCTTCTTAAGTCAGGATGATTCAGAAAGATTATTCCGTACATATCATAAGCCTCACGCTCATGCCATGTGGATGCTTTCCAAACCGGGTCAACAGACTCAACTTCCGGTTTATTCTTATCAGTAATAACTCTTAGTACAACTTTATGATCAATGGTTGTTGAATGCAGATGATAGTAAACACTGAAAGTTCCGCCTTTAATTGTAACGGTTCCGTCTTCTTCGGTGATCTTTTCACCGTTTGCATCATCAACGCCTGATAAATTCATCAAACTATCAAATTGTAAATCTTCATTGACTCTTAAAAATTGAGCAATTTTATTGATCGCTAACGGATCAACAATTATAATCGGCTCAACCGGCAATTCGGAATCAATTTCAACTACAGCATCTTGAAATTCAGCTTTTAATATTTCAAATATTTCTTCCGGACTTTTCATGCTGTTTTCTTTTTGGTTCTTAGTGTTTCGTTTCTTATTTTTTCCTGTAATTTCAGAAGTCCTTCCAATAATGCTTCCGGTCTTGGAGGGCATCCCGGTACATAAACATCCACAGGTATTATTCTATCAATACCTTTTAAAACGTGATAACCATGTTCCCAGTAAGGTCCGCCGCTATTTGCACAGCTTCCCATAGAAATAATATATTTTGGATCTGGCATTTGTTCATATAATCTTTTAATTCTGGTCGCCATTTTTAATGTTACAGTTCCTGAAATAATTATAACGTCAACCTGCCTAGGCGTAGGACGCGGCATAACTCCGAACCGGTCAAAGTCATAATGAGATGCAGATGTAGCCATCATTTCAATCGCACAGCAGGCAAGCCCGAAACTCAACTGCCATAGAGAGGACAGCCTAGCCCAATTCATTACATCTTCAACTTTTGCAATAACTATATTACTATCGGCAAATTCTTTATCCAGTAATCCCATAAATTCTACTCAGCTTTCGGATCTTCTTTATTTGGTTTTGAAATATCTAGGTTAAGGTTCGGTATTATCGGCTTACTTCTATCCCATTCAAGATCGCCTTTTCGCCATTCGTAAAGCATACCTATAAAAAGGATGGTTAAAAAGATTGCCCCCACTGAGAATCCGTAAAACCCAAAAGCTCTAAAATTGACCGCCCACGGAAAAAGCAGAACAACCTCAACATCAAAAATTAAAAAGATGAGAGCAACGACATAGAAACGAATATTAAACTTCTGCCATGATGAACCGATCGGGTTCTCACCGCACTCATAAGTCGTTAACTTTTCCTTGGTTTTTCTGTCGGGTCTAACCAGGTAGGCTGTAACGATTGCGATTCCAACGAATCCAATCCCAACTAGAACGAAGATAAAGATTTTACCAAATTCTGTAAGCATATATACCGTTAAAAAATGATCTCCGAAAAATAGTGAATACTTTAAAATAATGTCAAGGAATTAATCTTCATTATTAAAAAAAATGTAGATAATATTCTCTAATTTTTCGTTTTTATTTTATAACTTATTATAAATAAGGGTCTTATCTGGTTATGTTTAATAATAATCTTAACTCTAAGCTATAAGTAAATATTTTCATTCAGTATGGTAATATTAATCCGACCTTTTGAAACTAAAGTCAGTTCATCAATTAATTTTTGGAGATTTTCCGGTTTAATATGACATTGAATTTTCGGAATTTCATCGAATAGATTTTTGATATTTTTAGCTCCGAATTGATTCAAAAAATGGTGAACATGACTGGTCATATCGTAGTTAAATTCGATCAAGACCTCGGAGTAATTTATCTTTACAATTATCTCTGCAATTTCAATTGCCGAGACTGCCGAGTTGTAATAAGCTTTGCCCAACGGACCAACACCAAGTTTTGTTCCGCCAAAATAGCGGGTTGATATAATGATCACATTAGAAAGCTGGTAATGGTTAATTGCATTAAGAATCCTGATCCCCGCGGTGCCGTTAGGTTCGCCGTCATCAGAATATTTAATATCTTCATCACTTATTAATTTATAAGCATAACAGTTATGTGTTGCATCATAATATTTTTTTCTTATCTCGGATAAAATATTTTCAGCATCTTCTGAATTCTGGATTGGGAATACTTGCCCGACAAACAATGAACCTTTCTCTTTAAATTCTGCTTGGGCTTTTTGCTGAATTGTATTTATTTTACTGAGATAATTCATGTATGCAATTTAATGATAAAAGAGTGCATTTGCTTAGTAGCACGCTGACGATACGGACCCGCCCAAAAAACGGCGGATAAGTTTAGCAGATCTTTGCAGATTAAATTGATATAAAAAATCTCCAAGATTTTTCGCCTCGTTGGACAAATCCAAACCTTGGGGATTTCCGACTTTAAAAGAAACTGTTATTCCCGAGATTTTTTAATCGGGAATCTGTTTCCGTTTTGTAAGGGACGA
>JAADIB010000171.1 GCA_013151565.1 Chlorobiota bacterium | reverse complement strand
ACAAAACCTAAAAACAAGATAAACTTTTTCATGGTGGTCTCCTTTGGGTATAAGAGAAAAAATAATATTATTTTTTAATCAATAGTTTAAAGAGCATATTCCTTTATATCGCTATTTGTTTGTTTTGTCAATTGTTAACTAGAGCCCTCTTGTCTGTCAAAAAGAGTCTCATTTATTTTATTATCATGAGGAAACACGAACGAGATTGCTTCGCTGGCGCTCGCAATGACAAAAGAGTAAGGAGATTGCTTCGCTGGCGCTCGCAATGACAAAAGAGTAAGGAGATTGCTTCGCTGGCGCTCGCAATGACAAGAGAGTAAGGAGATTGCTTCGCTGGCGCTCGCAATGACAAGAGAGTAAGGAGATTGCTTCGCTGGCGCTCGCAATGACAAGAGAGTAAGGAGATTGCTTCGCTGGCGCTCGCAATGACAAGAGGATGAACTAGGTTACTCTGGAGCCAGTGGTTTATAGTACCCAGTCAACCTGTCTTGACTAGAAGAAAAAAATAAGGTAATACTATATATATATTGAATTACAAATAAAGAGAATAGACTTGAATACACAATTAATGTTTAGATAGAATTTTCAAATTTTTTTCAAAAACTTTTTCAGCAATGTAAGTATATTGGTTAAAAAGTTTTTGGTAAAATTTGTTAAAATTCAGAGATTATAGCAAATGTTAATTGTGTATTCAAGTCTAATAAATAATTTATGTCAGTACCAAAAAAGAGAAGGACTTCTGGTTCGGTCGGAAGAAGAAGATCCCATCATGCCCTTAAACAAGTTGCTTTAATAAAATGTTCAAAATGTGGAAAATCAACAGAACCGCATAAGGCTTGTTCATTTTGTGGAACTTACCGGGATAGAGAAATTATCAAAATAAAGGAAAAAACAACAAAAAGCGAAAAATAAACGCTTTTTGTTTTTTATTAAGGGATTATTGTCAAATAGAATTTTCAATAATAGTCCCAAAAAATATATGGCAAATAGACATTTAGCGAGAACCATCGCAATGCAAACATTATTTCTTTGGGATTTTCATGGGAAAAATAATGACAGTTTAGACAAATCATTAAAACAAATGTTTGATAATTTTGCTCCAAATTTTGATGATCAGGGTTTTTCTAAAAATATTATTCAAGGAGTAATAAAAAATATTGACGATATAGATGCTAATATTACTAAATATGCAACTGAGTGGCCTCTAGACCAAATAACAATTGTTGATAGGAATATTTTACGTATTGGTGTTTATGAATTGGCGATAGACGATGATATTCCCGCTAAAGTTGCTATAAATGAAGCAATTGAGATGGGAAAAACTTTTGGAGGAGAGGCTTCTGGAAAATTTATCAACGGTGTTTTGGGGGCGATATATAAAGATATTCAGGATGCTGGAGAAGAAAAACCTAAAAAAGAATCCGCACAATAAAAATAATTAATTATATTATTAAACCGTGAAGAGTGGGCAGAATAATTTCTGTTTACTATTTACTGTTTACTCAGACAAATGAAAGATTTTTCAAAATTCGAAGAACTTATAAATGTTAAGTTCAAAAATATTGACTATTTAAAACAGGCTGTAGTTCACAGGTCTTATCTAAATGAGCATCCAGATTTTCATTTGCCTCACAATGAGCGGGTGGAATTTTTGGGAGATGCTGTTCTTGAAATAATTGTTACAGAGTTTTTGTATAAAAATTATCCAGATACACCTGAGGGTGATTTGACCAACTGGAGAGCTTCTTTGGTTAATTCAAAAATGCTTGCTCGTGTTGCGGAAGAGATTAATTTGGAAAAATATTTGTATTTATCTAAGGGCGAAGCTAAAGACAAAAACTCAAAAGCAAGGCAATATATAATTGCTAATGCAGTAGAGGCCTTGATTGGTGGAATTTATTTAGACCAAGGAATAAAAAAAGCGAGTGAATTTGTTCACACCTATATGTTGTCCAAGCTTGATGATATTTTGGAAAACAAATTATATCTAGATCCAAAATCAAAGTTTCAGGAACTTGCTCAAGATAAAGTAAAGGTTACTCCTCATTATAGAGTGTTGGGAGAGAGTGGTCCTGACCATGATAAAATATTTGAGGTAGGTTTGTATCTTGGAGAAGAGCTCGTTTCAAAAGGCGCGGGAAGTTCTAAACAAGAGGCGCAAGTTGACGCCGCCGCTAAGGGGATAAAAAAGAAAAAGTGGTAAAAACGTGTAATACATAACTTGTAACAAATTTTATGAAAGACTTACAAAAGAAAACAAATGATATTGTGGCGGGATTGCCACTCCTAAATAAAGTTGAACACCGTTTTATGGACTTGATTGAAGAAGTGGGAGAGTTGTCAACTGCAATAATGTATTTTGAAGAATTTAAGATAGGAAGACACAGTGGTAAGTACAATAAGGAAGATATTTCTGATGCTCTGTCTGATATTATGTTTGATCTTTTTGTAATTGCAGATAAATATGATTTTGATTTAGGAAAAGAATATTCCAAAATGCTGAAAAGGTTGGACAAAAGAGTAGAAGAAGAGTAGAAGAAGGAGAATTTAATTAAACAGTTCTTTCACAAAAGGGGAGGAAATAATGTTTATAGCTAAAATTGATAATGGCAAAACGATGTATCTCACGGAGTGTTGGGGGGGAGTGTTTTTTTGGGCTCCGAGTATAGTTCATGCCTATACAATGAATATAGAAAAAGAGCTAGAAAAAATAGCAATAATACATTTACCTAACGATATTTCAAAAAATGATATTGAGATTGTTGAGGGATGGGGTTTTGCGGTGAATTGTTCTTATGTCCAGGAAGTGTAGGAAAAAGTTAAAAAAATTCAGGGATGAGTAATTTGAAAAATTTGAAGAAATTTCTGCAATAACAAAAAACGAGGAGAGCGAAGCTATTTGTCAAAATATTCAGGAAAAGTCAAAGGAGGAGACAATGGCAAATAAAATAGTTGAAGTTCTGGTTGAAAGAAGTGATGGAAATAGTTTGTCCAGTAGTTTTGTAGCAAAGATATTTGATGAGATGATAGTTCCCATTGATAATAACATAATGTCTTTTGGTCTTTCTCTCGCAGAGAAGCTGATGGAGATTGCCAAAAAAGAGAACTGTGATTTTTTGCTCATTGACGCAATTAACAAAAAAGAATATCGCTATTCTGTTAGTTGTGTTAAAGATATGCAGACAGGGGAATACAAACTTAATGTTCAAGTTCAAAATCAAGATCATCTTCCAGCCATGTGGTCTATAAATAAACGATTCTATAATTGGTTTGCTGGGATAAGTAAGCCAAAAAGCTAACTTAGCAAAGGAGAATGTGATGTTTCCTGGCGATTATTTAGCAGAAATTATTCGACGTGAAGAATCTATGGGGAATTCCCATGAATGTCTTGAATGCGGAAGCTTGTTCTTGGCACACTCTGACGGTTGTCCTAAGTGTGGAAATTATGCGAGGACAAAACCACTGTACCCGCTAGCTCATGAAGAAGTACGCGATGAAGATATTGAGGGTTGGTATTTGCTTACAGAAGATGGGCTTTCGTTTATGGCAGTTGGGGAAAGTAGTCCTTGGCCTCGCGTTTATTGATGAGATAGAAGCATTTAAACTGTGCTTACTCTAAAAAAGGAAGGAGAAATAGAATGGTTGAGGTTAACGACTGGGAGTTGTTTATTGTAAAAAAAGGAGACAAGGGTCCATATTTAAGTAAACTTTGTGATGATTTTTCTTGGGGGCCCCACAAAGACTTAGCTCATATATTTAACTCAAAGGATGCACATGAACTAGGTCAAAAACACTTTAAACAAGAATTTTTGTGGGAGAAGCTTATTATTCAACGAGTATCAATTATTGTTGAATTGTTAATGAAAAATCATTGTAAACCAAGATGGGTGGCTGTTTTTAATAGAAAATTTAGACTAACCAACAAAGAGCAGAAGGCACTTAGGTTTATAGATCGTTTTTGGGCATATCAAATTGGCAGAAACTTCGTGCATAGGAATGAAAAAATATTGGGTTTTAGAGTTGATATTTCAGAAAAATTGTAAAAATAGGGGCCTTGATAGATTCAAGGCTCTTTTCTTTTTTCTTTTATTTTTAATGATAAAATGTTAATATTGTAATAGAAATAATAAATACTAATATAATTTTGAGCACGTGAGAATGCGAAATCCCGTAGATGTCGAAGATGGCGTGTGGGAGATGATTTAATTCTCATGATTCAAATAAACATATGACTCTAAAAGATTTATTTAAAATTGCCATTGAAAAAAAAGCATCTGACTTGCATATCGTTGTGGGAACACCGCCTTTTTTAAGAATTGATGGTGAACTTGTTGATATAGAAGGAGGTAAACCAATAGGAAAAAAAGAAATTGAAACAATGGTTTTACCTATTCTAAAACCGGAGGAAAAAAATAAATTTCTTGATTATAAAGAGCTTGATTTTGGAATGACCATGGAGAACAACAGATTTAGAATTAACTTGCATTATGAAAAAGGAAATATTGGATTAGTGGCGAGAGTGATTACCGATAAAATGCCAACGCTTGAAGAAATTGAAATGCCGAAAATTGTTTATAATCTCCTGGAGTTAAAACATGGTTTAATTTTAATGACAGGTCCAACGGGTTGCGGTAAATCGACAACTTTGGCTGCAATGATTAATTATATAAATAAAAACAGGAGAGCAAATATTATTACCTTTGAAGATCCAATTGAGTATGAATTTAAACCTGATAAAAGCGTTATTGTTCAAAGACAATTGGGAAGTGATATGATGAGTTTTAATAATGGGCTTAAACATGCCCTAAGGCAGGATCCTGATGTTATTATGGTTGGAGAGATGAGGGATTTGGAAACTATTGCAACGACCATTACTTTAGCTGAAACAGGACATTTGGTTTTGGCAACTCTGCATACATATAATGCCGCTCAAACGGTCGATCGAATTATTGATATTTTTCCTTCTCATCAACAGAATCAAGTCAGAATGCAAATTGCCAACACTTTGGCTGGGGTAATTTCACAAAGGTTGCTTCATAGGAAAAATGGAGGAAGAGTGGCTGCTCGTGAAGTAATGATAAATAATCCGGCAGTTTCAAATTTGATTCGTGAAAATAAAATTGCTCAATTAAAAACAGTAATTGAAACTAATTCGAAAGAAGGAATGGTTAGTATTGATCAGGATATCAAGAGGCTTTATAAAGAAGGGTTAATTGAAAAAAGAGAGGCGCAAACTTATATGGATAATCCGGAAATATTAGAAAAATTAAAATAAGAAATAAACATGTTGATAATTTGTTAATCATTTGGGTAAAAACATAAATTAAAGAAAGCCTATAGCTTATAGATTTTCTTTAATATTAGCAATTAAATTTCTAAAAATCTTTCTAATAATAGAAAGGCTTATTACTCTTGACATAATTTAGAAATGCTATATAATAAATATCAGTTTAAGAAAACTAAATTAATGCGAAAAATAAACAAATATTTTAAAACCATACGCGGCTAACACCTCTTTACTAGTCATGAGTGTTTTGACCGCCAAAAGCGGTTTTTTGTTTGGTTAAAAATTAGAAGATTTATTTAGTAATTTACGTCAGTAGATTACTAATAAAAATTCTAACACCCCGTCGATACAAGTGACGGACCACGACCTTTGACATTTAAATACTTAATAAGCATCTAAAATTTTGCAATATTGCAAGTTTAAAATAGACTATTATTTGCTAATAGTCGTTTCAATCATTATTGAAGTCAATAATGTGAGAAAATCTCAATAAGAGCATATGGTGAATGCCTTGACACAAAAAGACGATGAAGGACGTAGCAGCCTGCGATAAGCCTTGGTGAGGTGGTAAGCAACCTTTGACCCAAGGATTTCCGAATGGGGAAACCTACTTCGTTGAAGACGAAGTGTCCCTTATCTGAACACATAGGATAAGTGAGACGAATACCCGGTGAACTGAAACATCTTAGTAACCGGAGGAAAAGAGAACAACAATGGGTGCTACACAGATTAACTTAGTTTCGGCTAAGCGATTCTGTGTAACATCTCGTGATTCCCTGAGTAGTGGCGAGCGAAAGGGGAAAAGCCTAAACCTTATTAAACCTTGTATTATGATTTTACTTCGGTAATTGAATTTTACTTAAGGGTCTGAGCCCACATGTTTATAAGGGGTTGTAAGATATACATTTTCTATTTCTCAGATTTTTTAGAGCAGAGTCATAAAAGTTATTGTTAGTTAAAGCGAGTTGGAAAGCTCCGCCAGAGAAGGTGACAGCCCTGTACGCGAAAACAATTTCTCTCTGTTTTGTATATTCTTAAGTAGGGCGGGACACGTGAAATCCCGTTTGAATCTAGGTCGACTATGATCTAAGGCTAAATACTTTTTGTGATCGATAGTGAACAAGTACCGTGAGGGAAAGGTGAAAAGCATCCCGGGAGGGAGGTGAAATAGTACCTGAAACCATATGCTTACAAGGAGTCGGAGCCCTTCGGGGTGACGGCGTGCCTATTGAAGAATGAGCCAACGAGTTTGTTGTATGTGGCTTGATTAATCCCGCACCTTTTCGCTGAGAGTTAAAGAAGATCATTTGAATTTTAATTAATTCAAATATATATCTGAAATTTCTATTCGGCCAAAAGGTGCGGGAGAAGTCATAGTGAAAGCGAGGGTTAATAGCCCGTATCTTACTTTTTAGAAATATAAGAATATTTATATTCTAGTATTTCTAAAATTTAGGAAGGTCGCATGCACAAGACCCGAATCCAGGTGATCTAACCATGACCAGGCTGAATCTCATAGAAATATGAGAGAAGGGCCGAACCCACTAGTCGTGCAACACTAGGGGATGAGTTGTGGTTAGCGGAGAAATTCCAATCGAACCTGGCAATAGCTGGTTCTCCTCGAAATAGCTTTAGGGCTAGCGTCGGATGCTGACTACTGGGGGTAGAGCACTGAATGGGTCTGGGGCCGCAAGGTACCCTGCCTAACCAAACTCCGAATACCAGTAGGTGTAATCCGGCAGTTAGACTATGGGGGCTAAGCTCCATCAGTCAAAAGGGAAACAGCCCAGATCACAATCTAAGGTCCCTAAATATATACTAAGTGTAAAAGGTGGTGTTGTGACTACTACAACTAGGAGGTTGGCTTAGAAGCAGCCATCCTTTAAAGATAGCGTAATAGCTCACTAGTCCAGTTGTTTCGCGCCGAAAATTTATCGGGGCTAAGTATATTACCGAAGATGTGAGTTCATTATTTATTTAATGAGCGGTAGAGGAGCATTCTCATTGCTTTGAAGTCGAATCGTGAGATTCGGTGGAGCGGTGAGAAGAGAGAATGTTGGCATGAGTAGCAAAAAGGCGGGTGAGAACCCCGCCCACCGTAAGACTAAGGGTTCCTGGGCAACGCAAATCGCCCCAGGGTTAGTCGGTCCTAAGACGAGGCGTGTGTAGTGCACGCGTAGCCGATGGATGAGCTGGTTAATATTCCAGCACTACTGTTGTTTTCCGATGGGGGGACGCGGTTCAGAAGTTTGAGCGTATCTATGGTATGTACGTTGATTACTTTGAGAAACGATCTAGGTAAATCCGGATCATTAGTTTCAAGAAGTTGTCTGAAGATGAAGTCTCTGATGGAATCAATTCGAGTGGATGAATCGCCCAGAAAAACCTCTAGGGCTAAGGCAACAGTAACCGTACCGTAAACCGACACAGGTAGTCGAGGCGAGTAGCCTCAGGTGAACGAGAGAACCTTCGTTAAGGAACTAGGCAAAACAGCGTCCGTAATTTCGAGATAAGGACTGCCCTACTTTTGTAGGGCCGCAGCTAAAGAGCTCGGGTGACTGTTTACCAAAAACACAGCTCCCTGCTAACTCGTAAGAGGATGTATAGGGGGTGACGCCTGGCCAGTGTCCGAACGTTAAGTGGATGGGTTAGCACTTCGGTGCGAAGCTCTGAAATCAAGCGCGGATGAACGCCGGCCGTAACTATAACGGTCCTAAGGTAATGTAATTTAGAGATAGATTGCATTTTGACTGGGACCGTTGTACAGAAATTCGTTGCCTATTTTGATTGTAATAATCAGAATGTCATTAAACACTCAGATATATGCGGGGAAATCCTCAAAAGATTTTCGGTACTCACTCTATTTTATAGAGAAGTAAAAATCCGAAAATACATGGGGGCGACACGCAGAATTAATTTAATAATTGATTCTCAGAGACTTAACACTGAGGTCCGTAAAAATATGCTTATAAATCCATATTGGATAAGTGGTTTCACTGACGGTGAAGGAACTTTTTATGTCGGAATAAATAAAAATTCAACAATGAACGTTGGATATCAGGTTCTACCTGAGTTTAGAATAGTTCAACATAAAAAAGACATAGCCTTATTACACTCAATTAAAAAATATTTTAATTGCGGAGTAGTGAGAGTTAACCATGATGATAGATTTGAATTGAGAATAAGATCGATTGAACATATAAATCAGATTATTATTCCTCACTTCGAAAAATATCCGCTTATCACTCAGAAAAAATTTGATTTTATTAAATTTAAGAAAATTATTAATTTAATAAATCAAGAAAAGCATCTGGAAAAAGATGGATTAATAAAAATAATTGATATTTCTAGTCAAATGAACAGGAAAGACAAAAAGAAAGCGCTAGAAATAAAAAATAACATATTAGGACAAGATAAAGTCCATGCTTGATAGATAATATCAAGAGGGTACAGAGCGAAATTCCTTGTCGGGTAAGTTCCGACCTGCACGAATGGCGTAACAACTTGAGCACTGTCTCAACGAAGGACTCGGCGAAATTGCAAGACGAGTAAAGATGCTCGTTAATCGTAGTCGGACGAAAAGACCCCGTGAAGCTTTACTATAGCTTGACATTGAATTAGGGTCATGCATGTTCAGTATAGGTGGGAGCCTTCGGGCACCAGTGAGATACCACCCTTGTATGTTTTTAATTCTAACTTGAGACCATGAATCTGGTCCAAGGACAGTGTCTGGTGGGTAGTTTGTCTGGGGCGGATGCCTCATAAAGAGTAACTGAGGCGATTACAAAGGTTAGCTATCCCGGAATGGAAACCCGGGAGATTGTTTAAAGGCAAAAGCTAGCTTTACTGCAAGACCTACAAGTCGAGCAGTTGCGAAAGCAGAACTTAGTGATCCGACCGTTCGATATAGGACGGCGGAAGCTCATCGGATAAAAGCTACTCCGGGGATAACAGGCTAGTCACGCCCAAGCGTCCACAGCGACGGCGTGGTTCGGCACCTCG
>JAADIB010000104.1 GCA_013151565.1 Chlorobiota bacterium | reverse complement strand
CCGGAATATTTTCTTCACTTTGAAGTCATACCGGATCATTTTCCCAACAGCGTGAAAGAAAAGCTAAAGTTGTTTTCATCGGCTTCACTTCAATTGGAAATTGGGATACAAACACTTAATCCGGAAGTTGCAGATAGAATTCAACGTAAGCTAAATTTCGAAAAGATAAAAGAGAATATCACTTTTCTAACTGAGCAGACTAAAAATCATCTTCATCTAGATTTGATAATCGGGCTTCCCGGTGAAACTATTGAGAGCTTTGGGAATAACCTTAACACCCTTACATCACTAAGCAATTCCGAAATACAGCTTGGCTTATTGAAAAAACTTTCAGGAACTTCAATTGATAGACATGATATTGAGTTTGGTATGGTTTATTCGGACGAGCCGCCATACGAAATTCTGCAGAACGAACTAATTCCGTTTGACCAGATGCAAAAACTGAAACGACTTGCCAGGTTCTGGGATCTGACTTACAATAGCGGAAATTTCAAAAGGTCAATAAAACTTCTGTGGAAAGACATGGATGTTTTCCAAAACTTTTACAAGTTTTCAGAATGGTTATACGAAAAATTGGGGACGACTTACCAAATTTCTCTAAACAGATTAGCGGAACTTTTGTTCATTTATTTGACAGAAGTTTATGAGTTCGATAAAACTGAAACTGCAGAGTTAATAACCAAAGACCTGACGTCAATAAAGGGAAGACGTATTCCCCCGTTTCTGCGGGAATACATTACAGACGTTCAATTTGAAAGCACAAAATCGGGAGCAAAGAATATCAAGCGACAGATCATGCATCTTTGATCCACTCAGCCCAAACACCTGGTTCAACACCTACGGTTACTTTACCACTATTTCTTACTATGGGCGTTTTTACAATTAACGGATCCGACAGCAATTCTTCTTCAATGTTGTAAACCATATATTCCAGCCCGCGTTTTTTATATCGTTTACTCTCTTTATCAATTAAGTCTTCCGGGTTAATGGTTCTGCAAATATTTTCCAGTTCTCCGTTGCTTAAACCCTTTTCTGCTAAATCTCTGAAGTGAAAATTAATTCTTCGTTCCTTAAAAAATCTCTGTGCTTTTTTAGTGTCGTTGCAGTTTTTTCTGCCAAGTATTTGAATATTCATATTCATTCCTTTAATAAATTAACTTCACCTTAAAGATTCATACAACAATTTAGGAAATGTGTAAATTGCCTTATGAATAAAGAGGAATATTTGTGGCTCAAATTATATAATCCAAAATTTAGGATCATCTAAAACCGTTAAATTCAATTATTTTAATATACAAAACATTAAATAATTTTTGAGAAAGACTAAAACCCAACTTCTCGAAACACGTCTTGCAGAAAAGATTGGGAACATTTATACTATTATCCCCAAAAGTTCATTAAGTAAAATCTCTAATGACCGTCATTAGAAAATACGTTAGTTAACTTATTAAAATCAGATAAGTTAGCTAACGAAAAACCCACTAAATTTTACTATAAAATGAATTGTAAAATCTTATATTTACTCTTTTAGTATTTACAGCTAAGTTCTAATTAATTCAGCAATTATAATTCAACCCCGTTGGGGTTGTAAATTGTTTCTTAATTGTTCTTAACTATGGGTTTCACCCATAGTTATCATAGTTATTATAATTTGAACTGTTTCACAGTTCTGTTATGACTGCAAAGCAGTCAAAGTTATAATAACCACGTATGAAATACGTGGTTAAAGATAATAAAACTATAAGGAACTACGGAGTAGTTCAAGTTAAATTTGTTATTTTGCTGAAATAACTAGAACTCAGCCGTATTTACTTACATTCTAACGGTTTACAACATTTTTTTTAGTTTCTAACGACAATTTTGGGATTATTATCAGATTTTCCAACAAGTCAGCTAACACTTAAAATAAGCAATTAAATCTGCAGGAAAGCGAATTCTTTAGATACAAAAATGAGTAGATGAACTATGGAACAGAGTAAAATTTTCTCAACATAACTTTATTTTCCCCGTTTTTAATGTGGGTTAAAGCTCTGTTAACAAATTCACCATTTCAATTGCCGATAGAGCAGCATCCCATCCTTTATTACCTGCTTTTGTTCCGGCTCGTTCTAATGCCTGTTCAATTGTATCGGATGTTATAATACCGAATATAATAGGGATACCGGTTTCCAAACCAATATTGGCAATACCTTTTGATACTTCCGAAGCTACATATTCAAAATGAGGAGTATTACCTCGAATTATAGCACCAAGACAGATTATTGCATCATAATTAGAAGATTGAGCCATCTTTTTTGCTACTAAAGGTATTTCAAAAGAACCTGGTACCCAGGCAACGGTGATGTTATCTTTATTACATTCGTGGCGCACTAAACAATCATGAGCACCTGAGAGTAGTTGCGTCGATATCAGTTCATTAAACCTGCTTATAACTATTCCAAATTTCTTGTTTTCAGCGGTTAAATTTCCTTGTAAAATATTCACTATTCTTGCTCCTTTATTTTCAATTTTTTTTTATTTTTTCGTTAAAATTAAATATATGACCTAAGCGGTCGCGCTTTGTCTTTAAATATCTTTCATTTATCTCATTTGGTGGTATTTCGATTGGTACCCGTTCAACAATTTCCAGGTCGTATCCTTTTAAACCGATTATTTTCATTGGGTTATTCGTCATCAATCTTATCCTTTTTAAGCCAAGATCTTTAAGTATTTGTGCACCCGTTCCATATTCTCTTAAGTCAGGTTTAAAACCTAATGCTTCATTTGCATCAACAGTGTCTTTACCCTTTTCCTGTAAAGAATATGCCATTAATTTATTTACTAGCCCTATGCCTCTACCCTCCTGCCTCATATACAGTATCGCACCTTTTCCTTCAGCTTGCACCATCTTCATTGCCGCCGCAAGCTGATCTCCGCAATCACATCTCATCGAGCCGAATACATCACCTGTTAAACATTCTGAATGAACTCTGACTAAAACCGGATCATCGCCACTGATATCACCTTTTACCAAAGCAATAGGATTATCCTTCGAATCAAGAATATTCTCATACAAATGAAGCTTAAAATCTCCAAACTTAGAAGGAAAATCAATGATAACTTTGCAACGGACAAGTTTTTCTTTTTTTCTTCTGTATTCAATTAAATCGGCAATAGTAATAATTTTCAAATTATACTTTTCTGCAAAGTCAAATAATTGAGGGGTACGAGCCATAGTACCGTCAGTGTCCATTATCTCGCATAAGACGCCAACAGGTTTTAATCCTGCTAACTTTACCAGATCAACAACAGCTTCTGTGTGACCCGCTCTTTTTAACACGCCGCCCTTTTTTGCGATTAAAGGAAAAATATGACCGGGACGCGCAAAGTCTTTTGGTTTAACATTATCATCAGTAACCATTGTTATTGTCTTTGCTCTATCTTGAGCAGAGATACCGGTAGTTGTATCGTATTTATAATCTATTGAAACTGAAAATGGGGTTTGATGAAGAGCGGTATTGTTTTCTACCATTAAATCCAGATCTAATTTTTCTGCTTTTTCTCTAGTTATTGTTATGCAAAGAATACCCCGCGCTTCCTTTGTAATAAAGTTTACATCTTCCGGTCTTACAAGTTCTGCGGCCATAACAATATCACCTTCATTCTCACGATCCGGATCATCCACAACAACAACCATCTTACCGGCTTTAATATCTTCTATAGCTTCTTCAATCGTGTCGAATTTATATTCTCGGTTATTCATTAGTAACCTAATTCCTTAAGCCTATTTCCAGACAGCTTATTTTTTTTTTCGGATTCTTTAATATTAGTTAGTTTTTCAACATACTTCGCTAAAACATCAGTTTCAATATTCACTTTATCTTCCACATTTTTATGCTGTAGCGTTGTGTTATTCCAGGTATGGGGAATTACAGAAATACCAATCGTTGAATCTTTCAACTCGGCAATTGTTAAACTAATACCATCAATTGTTATTGAGCCCTCATCAATTAAATACTTTATCATATTATTAGGAAGATTAATTCTGATAAAATAATTATCTCCTAACTTAGTTATCTCTTTAATTACTCCTGTTCCATTCACGTGTCCCAAGACGAAATGTCCACCAAGTCTATCACTTAATTTCAGTGAGCGCTCCAGATTCACCGGTGAAGAAATTTGCAATTTAGAAAGAGTGGTTTTTTCTAAAGTTACTCCAACAGCATCAACCTTAAACCCCTGTTCATCAACTTCGGTAGCTGTTAAGCACACACCATTAACACAGACCGAATCATTCACTGAAATATCGTTCAGAATTTTTAGGGCAGAAATTTTAATCTTTTTTCCACCGGGAATCGGATTTACTTCCGATATTTTTCCTATTTCTTCAATTATTCCTGTAAACATATACTAAAAATAATCCTTTCTCATAATCAACAAATTAATGAAAGTAAATTACTGATTTTCTATTAACACAACTTTTAAATCTTCACCAAGTCTTTCTGTTTCTTCTATTTTTAACTTTTTGAGTACGTTTGTTTCAAAGGCGCTTATTCCTTGTCCAAGAATTTTAGGGGATTGAAGAATGATGATCTCATCAAATAATCCATGAGATATGAATTGTGAAAATATTTGCTGCCCACCCTCGACCAACAACGAAGTAATATTTTCTTTTCCTAACTCTTTCAACATGTCACCTAAGTCTACCTTTTTTTTATCAGCAGGAAGTTGAAATATTTTGATACCAAGTTTTTCCAACTGTTCAATTTTTTCTTGATTAGAATTTTCAGCAGTAAATATCCATGTTTTCTCATTACCGGGCATTTTAATAATTTTTGAATGGGGAGAGATTGATAAATCCCCATCGATTATAATTCTTATCGGATCCTGCCCTTTAACTTCTCTAACTGTTAACTGGGGATCGTCTACTTTTATTGTATTTGCACCAACTAAAACTGCATCATACTTTTCGCGCAATTCATGAACATATTTTACAGAGTCCTTTCCTGTTAACCATGTTTGAATATCCCTATTGGTGCTTATCTTGCCATCAATTGATTGAGCAATCTTGATTGTTATGTAAGGAATTTTTTTAATTACATATTTAAAGTAAAACTTGTTTACTTCTTTTCCTTCATCTCCCAATATTCCTGTATCAACTCTAATACCGGCTTCTCTTAACTGTTTTACTCCGCTTCCATTTACACTTGGATTTGGGTCTAAATTGCTAATAACAACTCTTGAAATTTCTCTACTGATTATAACGGGGACACAAGGTGGTGTCTGTTTATTAGTATGGCAGCATGGCTCAAGATTGCAATAAAGCGTTGCACCCTTAGTTTCTTCATTTGAAGACGCAAAGGCATTTACTTCTGCATGCGCTCCACCAAATTTTTTGTGCCACCCTTCACCAATAACCTTTCCATCCTTAACTATAACTGAGCCAACTAACGGATTTGGGCTGACAAATCCTCTTCCTTTATCAGCTAATTCGAAGCACCGTTTAATGTACGTTAAGTCTTCGTTTGAGAATTTCATTTTAATTAAGAATTATTTTTATTATTTAATAAAGAAAGTTAATCAGAATTTAAATAGCATGAAATAGGATTTCCCCTACGAATTAAATTATCCGTCAATATCAATTTTTTTGATACTGATATTTCAACGAGTTAAGGAGTAATTTTATTATTCGGGAACTTCTAAAAAAAATCAAAATTATTAGATCTTGCAAAATAGACAGCAGTTAGCTGCTGTATGATAAAATAAAAAAAGAAATACTAGATTTTAAATAACATTAATAATCATAAAAACAGTTAACCTTTTTCAGGACGATACAGTTATATAACCGCTCTTAATATTTTTATTTTAAAAGAATTAATTTTTTAGTTTCAGTAAAACCGCCGCCCCGTCCCAAAGGGTTAATTTGCTTGTATCAAAAGTTGCGGAATAATTACCTGGTGCTTGTTTTTTATTTACAAGTGTGGCAACTTTTCTACCAAGAATGTCGTAAACTTTTAAGGTTACAAACAACTTATCAGGTCAGCATCAGAAGTACCGTTAACGCCTTCTTTATCTAATATTGGTGTTGGATAAAATTGAGTTATCTCAGGTACGGGATTATATTCAATATACTTTGCCTTAGCTATATTTGCAATTCTATCCAGTGTTTGCGGTACCGAATGAATAAAATTATGAACCCAATAGTCAGGTAATTCTATGCCGCAGTGAAAAGTTAAATCAGGTAAATTAAGAGGAGGAGTATGAAGGTATTGATTCGTATCTATATCCGGGATTTGTCCGTCAACAGGCCACCATTTCCATTCTGTTATTGTATCAGCAATAACCGTATTGTTGTTTTGGATTGTTACTTCGCGATATAATTACCATTTACAATTTCATCAGCACCATTATAGACATAATTTCTGCAATATTTATAATGATAAGTGGCGCCAATTGAAAGCCATCCGTCGCTAAACTCTAATGTTGTTTCCCATGTATCATCTGACAAATAAGTTAAAGGAACCACTACTTCCTCTCCCATTCCTTCCCGTTCTAAAAGATAAACACAAATGGTTCATCCAACCACTGTATTTGTGTTTAAGTTAGCATGGAATGTAATTGAAAGAGTTTGAGAAATAGTAGTAGATGTAAGGAAAATAAAAAAAACAATTGATAGAATAGAAGATTTTTAATTTTCATTTTATTAACCTCCCTGATTTATTAATTACAGATGTAATAAAATTATCTGCAATATTTATGATAAAAATAAAAACAACCATCAAAAATTCTGAAATAAGAAACTAAAATCTAAATTGATATTGAAAATAAACTGCAAAGCAAAAATTTTCTATAACAATTCGAATATTCATTTTGTCTTCCTAAAAAATTAGTTTGAATCCTTCACCATGAATATTTACAATTTCAATTGAGTTATCCGCCTTTAAATAATTTCGCAATTTTGTGATGTAAACATCCATACTTCTCGAATTAAAATAGTTATCCGATTTCCAGATTTTTATCAATGCCTCAGACCTTGTAACAACTTCTCCCCTTTTCAGTACAAGTAAATTCAATAACTCATTTTCTTTAGAGGTCAATTTGATTTTTTCTCCATCAAAAGAAAGAGTTCTTTTGTGAAAATCATATTCAAGTTTTCCGATTGCCTCAGGCTGTTGTCCATCCTTACCTTTACTACTTACCCTTCTCAAAATCGCATCGATTCTATACAGCAGTTCCTCCATGCTAAACGGTTTTGTGATGTAATCATCACCGCCGATTTTAAACCCTTCAATTTTATCTTCTTGCTGTGACTTTGCCGTGAGAAAAATTATCGGGATCATTTTATCAGCGGAGCGTATTTCACGAGCCAGGGTAAATCCGTCCATCTTCGGAAGCATTATGTCCAGTAAGCAGATGTCATATTTCCAGTTGATATATTTCTTCAATCCCTCCTCTCCGTCAGAAGCCAGATCTACATCATAGCCTTTCACAATAAGGAATTCCCTGATCAATCCCCCTAAATTCGGATCATCTTCAACAAGTAATATTTTAGCTTTTTTATTCATTGGGCAAATATATTGTAAAAGTTGATCCCTCGTTTAACTTACTTGAAACTCTTACCCAACCGTTGTGAGATTCCACCAGTTTTTTCACATAGCTTAATCCGATACCGTTCCCTTTTACGTTGTGAATATTGCCGGTTGGAACGCGGTAAAATGTCTCGAATATTTTCTGCTGATCATTTTTACTGATCCCGATTCCTTTATCAGAAATAGATATCTCAATTCCGTCATTAGCCTTTTTTATCTCAATTGAGATGTCAATTTTTGCTTTGGAATATTTCACTGAATTGTCAATCAAATTACTCAAGATATTACTTAGATGAAAAATATCTGCTTTTATTACTGCTTCTCCAGAAGTAGTATCATTAACTGATATGTTTATATTGTCAGAAGCGGATTTAAGTTTAGCAACGATGGGATTTATGATGTCCAATACATTCACTATTTCTTTTTTCAACTCAATTTCACTGCGTTCAAATGCAGCAGTGTTTAAAAGGTTCTCAACCAGTTTGGTCAATCTTTCATTTTCTTCTGCAATTATGCCGGTATACTTTTCAAGCGAGCCTTGCTGATCACGAAGCTGCGGTTCATGCAGTGCTTCTGTTGCTAAAGCTATTGAAGAGATCGGAGTTTTGAATTCATGAGTGATATTATTTATAAGATCATTTTTAACTTCTGTAATCTTCTTCTGGTCAAAGAACATCTTCAATGTTTTGATATAGACAGCAACGATGATCCCGACAAAAAGGAGGGATAATATCAGCATTACCCAGACTGATCTCAGAAGATATCCAAATTTATTCGGGATATAGATAAGCAAATTGAACGGTTGTGCAAAAATATTATTCGGCGACATTGTAA
>JAADIB010000178.1 GCA_013151565.1 Chlorobiota bacterium | reverse complement strand
CCTAATTCCCAAATCTTTTTGCTTTTATTCATCTGAGTATTTCCGAAAAATCCATTTTATTTCTCTCCATAAACAACTTCTCCGCCAACAATGGTCAACACAATTTTAGTCTTTTTTATCTGTTCATCGGGAACTTTTAACAAATCATTGGAGAGGACAACAATATCGGCTAGTTTGCCTTTTTCAATCGAACCGACTTTGTCTTCCTGAAAAGATGCATAGGCGCCGTTTATTGTATAAGACTTCAGCGCTTCTAACCGTGTCATTTTCTGTTCCGGATAAAATGCTGAACCATCCGGTAGTTTGCGGGTAACGGTAGCATAGAAATTATTAATAGTACTGACAGGTTCGACAGGCGCATCAGTACCGTTACAAATTATCACACCGCTGTCGATCAACTTACGCCAGACATAAGCTCCCTGCTCCGCACGATCGGACCCCAATCTCTTTTCAACAAAAGTTGCATCGGAGGTACAATGAATTCCCTGCATTGCCGCAATAACGCCAAGTTCGGCAAATCTCTTTATATCTTTGTTAGATAAATGCTGGGCGTGTTCAATACGCCATCTAAGGTCATGTTTATCGGGATGCTTTTTGAAAGTGGATTCGTAGATATTCAAAATTTCTCTATTTCCTCTATCACCAATTGCATGAGTGCACATTTGGAAGCCGTTATTGATAGCAATTTCTGCCGTCTTTCTAAGGCTGGCAAGGGAAGTTACATTATCGCCTTTGTTCCCCGGAAGATCGGAATAATCTTCAAGCATCCATGCGCCGTGCGAACCGAGCGCACCATCGATGTATGCTTTAATTGAACGAACAGTCAGGAAATCATTTCCATATCCGATAATTTTATAATCGGAAATTCGCTTTTTCAAATTCTTATTGCTTTCCCCAATCATTACATACAATCTCACTTTAAGAAATCCGGAGTCAACTTCTTCTTTCAGAAAATCAATAACATCGAAAGTTTCTCCGGCATCGTGGAAAGAAGTAATGCCGTTCTCGGCACACTCTATTGCAGCAAGTCTGATTTTTTCGTGCATCTTTCGTTTCTTTTCGGCAGCAGATTTGTTGTCAAGAAATTTCTGATATTCTTTATAAATAAGGTCTTCCGCATTTTCCTCGAAAACACCGATTGCTTTTTTATTCAATGAGTCTCTTACAATTCTTCCTCCGACCGGATCTGAGGTTGATGTATCGATACCTGCAAGGTTCATTGCTTCTTTGTTTGCAAAAATTGCATGACCGCTTGCATGGAAAAGCAGTACAGGATTAAAAGGAGTGGCTGAACTTAACATATTATGAATGGGATATCCTTCAACATTTGGCTCCGGTACTGGATCCCATTTTTCTTGATGCCATCCCCGTCCGACTATCCAATCTCCGGGTTTTGCATTTTCAGCAGCTTCTGCAACTATGGCAACTATCTCATCCCAGTTCGCAGCTGAATTCAAGTCTAAAATCATTTTTGAATTTCCAAGACCAAGAAAGTGAGCATGACTTTCAATAAAACCGGGCATTACAAATTTACCTTTCAGATCAATTACTCGAGTGTTTTTTCCAATAAGAGTATTGATATCGGAGTTGCTCCCGACGCTTTGGATTGTATCACCTTTTATGGCAATTGCCTCGGCATGGGGCATTGCGTCATTTATGGTTGCTATATTACCATTAATTAAAACCATATCGGCGTTTTCCGATTGAGGCTGATTGCATGAGGTCAAGATCAACAATGAAATCAAAACTGTAAGAGTCAGTTGAAGAATTCGGGAAAAATGCATTTCTTCTCCGTTTATAAAAAGATGAAATTTAAAGGTGCAATTTACCGACTTTTATCGTTAATAGGAAAACAAGGTTTAATCAAAAGCGAAACATTATGAGTTGAAATAATTATAATACGAACGAACTAATTAAAATACCATAGTGAAGCCAATATTAATGGTATCATATGTTAATGGTATTTCATTACCATTAGGATTAAAAGGCCAGTTCATGTTCTCTTTACGTAAAAGATAATATCCGTACAGATATCCTGCTTTAAGTGCAAAGTTAACAATTGGACCAATAACAGGTGAACGATCAACAATTTCGTCAGTAAAGCGGGCAAGAATATCATATCCGATTTGAGATACTAAAAAACTACCTGACCAATACCAGAAAAGATGACGTCGGTAAACAATACTTGTTTCATAAAAAGCATTAACTTGAAATATTGAAGCAAATTCTAGTTTGACGCCATAAGATGATTTATCACCGAATCTAAAAGTTCCATAATAATCACTTAAAATATTATCGTCAGGCGTTTGTCCTGGAATATAAGTTGCAGCTGGGTTTTGTATTTCATAATTACTTAGCTTTGTCCAAACAAAATCTTGTGAAACATAAGGAGTTACCGATAAAAAAGAACCACCATATCCAATACCGTCTCGTGATCCGAATCCAAACTGATAAGCAGTAGTTAAAATATCTCCATCAGTATCAAAATAATTTTGCTGTGCAGAACCAGCGTAAGAACCGAAAATATATCTTTCATTTAGGTCAAGTAGAATACCTTTATAAATTTTCCTTTCACTTTTGCCAAGTTTTATATCCCAACTTCCAACAGCGGCAAAGTCACCCATAAGATTTTTATGACCAGGATAACCTATTCCGTAGTTAACTTCTATCATGGGTCTTGCGGTATAAATAAAATCTATTACGTTTTCATTTAGGAAATCATCGACATAGCCGCCATCCTTACTTTCCTGTGCGGTTGTAATAACAGCAAGAAACAAAGATATGAATAATATTAAATTAATTTTTTTATTGAACATGGTATTTGCCCCAAGAATGGTTTTACTAATCGTCTACTTCTTTGTTTTTAAGTATTTTGACCAGAGTGCTCATAAGAATATCGTTTTGAACAGGCTTTGTAAGAAAAGCGTCAACGCCAGCTTGGTAAGCATTTTCTTTATCTTTGTGAAATGCGTGGGCTGTAAGCACTACAACCGGAATGTGTTTATAGTTTTCGTCGGCTTTAAGTTCCGATGTTAGCTCAAGTCCGTTTTTAGTCCCGCGTAAAGAAATATCCATCAGAATAATATCAATTTTGTGGTCTGCTAGGATTGAATAAAAAGTTTCCGAAGAATCACAAACTTTCACATCGAATTTACGTCTTAAAAAAAGTTGCAAAAACTTCTGACTGTCGTAATCATCTTCAACCACTAATAATGTTGGTTTTTTACCTTCATCACTCATTTTGCTGTCTCTTTTTTTACTTTTTTGATATTAATCATACTAAGATTATGAATTTTATCTAAAATTGCTACTAATTAATTTAGAATATTAATAAATTAAAGCGATTTCCTCGAGTTTTTTTCTTGCAATATTAGGTACTGTTGTTGTTTTTTCAGGGATACCGGCAACAATGATCATGAACGGTTTCTCGTTCGCAGGTCTATCCAATATTTGATTTAGGAAATTCATCGGGCTTGGAGTATGGGTCAATGTTGCAACACCGGAATGGTGCAAAGCTGTTATTAATATTCCCGTTGCAATACCTACAGACTCCTTAGTGTAGTAATGTTTTATAGTTTTGCCTTCTGCACTTTTGTCAAACTTACGTTCAAACACAACAATTAAATAAGGGGCTTTTTCTAAAAATGGTTTTTCATCATTGGTGCCAAACTTCTTAAGTGTTTTTAGCCATTCATCAGGGGCTCGTTTCGTGTAAAACTCTTTCTCCTCTTTTTCCGCTTCAATCCTAATTGCTTTTTTTATTTCCGGATCTTTTACAATTGCGAAAAACCAAGGCTGCATATTAGCCCCGCTTGGTGATGTGCCGGCAGCTTTTACGGCATTCTCGATTACTTCGAGCGGAATTGGTTGAGAAGAAAATGTTCTTATTGATCTTCTGTTGCTTACCAAATTCACAAAACTTTTCGATTGCTCGATCATTTTTTTATCTGAGTATAGGTGAAAGTTTTCAAGAGGTATAAATTTCTGTTTCATTGTTATACCTTGTATAAATTAATTCATATAAAGTTTTCGCAGTTGCTGCATGCTTTCAGGGTCGCCTATAATAGTGATCCTATCTCCCTCAAGAATTTTTGTGCTGCCCTTAGGAATAATAATTTCACTGCCTCTCTGCAGCAGTGTCACTAAACAACCGCTCGGGAATTCAATTTCTTTTAATTGTTTATTGATAAAGGATTCTGTTTTTTTGCCATGAAAAACAAGAAGCGCTTGAAAATTTTCATCATGCAGCAAAGCTTCTTTTAATTCTTGTTCATCTTTGGCAGCATACCATTCTTCAGCAAATGATTCTTCATCAACACGACCGGCAATCTGAGCTAACATTCTTAAGTGCTGGGTTGGATCTTTCTCCGGACTGATTAAAAAGAATATAGCAGTTACTCGCTGAACATCTTCTTCTTCGTAAGTCAATGGATTAAATATTGGGATATCAATTCCGGATTTTATGCGCAGCAGCACAAGCATTGAATGGTCTATACCCTCACACCTGAAATGAGGAAGAGCAACGCCGCGCGTTACAGGAGTAGCGCCGACACGTGTACCTTCCATAACTCTTTTAATGATTTCTTCCTTCGAAAGAGGTAATTGCTTAGCTACCCATTTTGCAGTCAGATCAACAGCTTTTTCAAAGTCGGTATCTTCTGTTAGTTCAAAAACTTTACTTTGCATTACAATTTGATCGAAGGGATCGCCCTTACGTAATCCTTTTTCTTTTAGAATTCCGCGTAGCTCAACATCAATACCATCGTAACGAGATTTCCCCCATCTTTCAAATACATGGTATATAGCGCCGGTTCTCTCTACTTTATCACGCGCATAAAACCAGTACCATAATCCTCCCATAATAACAAGTCCCGTGGAAAAAATTATCGGTATTGCCCCCATCTCAAAGATCAAATAAAGAGCGGAAACAATTCCAAACAATTGCAGCCATGGATAAAAAGGTGATTTGTATCCCGGATCATAGGACTCTATTCTGCTTTCACGCATTACGATAACAGCAAGAGAAACTAACGCAAATATCAAAAGCTGAAAAGCGCTAGCTAGTTTGGCAATACCTGTAGGATCGAAAGCAATTAACAAAACAATTATTATTGAAACTGTTAATATGATTGAATAAACAGGTGTATCAAACTTACCAAGTTTTCCAAAATAGGTCGGCATTATATGATCGCGGCTCATAGCAAGCGGATAACGTGATGCACTCATCGTACCGGCGTTTGCAACAGAAACAAAAGCCAATATTGCGGCGATGGAAAGAATGACCATCCCGTAATCGCCCATTATAACTTCTGCTGCGGAGGCAACTGGTGTTAAATTCCCGATAAGTTCTGACATCGGTAAAAGCCCCACCATTACAGAGGTTCCGAGTATATAGATGAGAATTGACATGCCAAGCGCCATAAAAACTCCGAGCGGTAAATTGCGTTCAGGGTCTTTTATTTCCTCGGCAAGTGATGCGACTTTTGTTACCCCGACATAACTGATGTAAACCATTCCGGCAGTTGCTATTATTGAATCGAAACCCGAGCCTAGAAAATTATTGAAATGCTCATAGTTTAATTTTGGAATTCCCGTACCAATGAAAAGGAATAATATTGCAAGCAATCCGGCAACAAGTATTATTTGGAATCCCCCGCTCTTCTTTGCTCCGAAAATGTTTAAAACTCCCAATGCTACCGCTAAACCGATTGCCAGTGGAGTTATTGGGACCTCCGGGATGAACAAAGATATGTATGCACCCATTCCAATAAGAGCAAATGCAACTTTCAGGATCAATGCAAGCCAAGTTCCTATTCCGCCGATAGTACCAACAAGCGGACCAAGCGATCGGTCAAGAAAATAATAAACACCGCCGGCTTTAGGCATTGCTGTTGCAAGCTCAACTACACTTAGCATTGCTGGAATTAACGGAACTGCCGCTAAAATATAAGCAAGTACCAGAGCAGGTCCTGCTTGTTCTGCCGCCAAACCGGGGAGCAGAAAAAATCCTGCACTAAGAGTTGTTCCTGCGGCAATTGCAAAAACATCTATTAATCTTAATTCTTTTTTTAATTTTTTCTTTTTATCTAGCATAAACTTAATATAATACTTTTTCTATTCTACTTCCACGCCCATTTCTCTTAACAGAAAATCAGCGCCTCCAAGTTTTTGAGTTATCCAAAGCACATAACGAATATCAACGCCGATGGAGCGGCTGTATGCATCGTTCCAAGCATAATCATTTATTGTTGCTTCATATGCCCTATCAAAGTTGACACCCACTAATTTTCCATTAGCATCAAGTATTGGACTACCGGAGTTACCACCTGTTGTATCCATGTTGTATAAAAGTCCAACGGGAATTGATTTTAGTTTTGGATTATAAAACCGACCAAAGTCTTTTGTTTCGTATAGTTCTTTTAATTTGGGAGGAATTGCATATTCGCTTCCGAGGTAGCTTTTCTCAATGACTCCTTTGAGTGTTGTAATTGGAGCAGCATAAATAGCGTCACGAGGCGAATATCCTTTAATATATCCGTAAGTCAGCCGTAGTGTACCGTTTGCATCCGGAATAAATAAAGTCTTTTTCCATTCTCTTTTAACTTCATTGAATTGCGGTAAGAGTTTACTCAAAGCGCCGTTAATTTTATTGTTTTCATGTTTTAATTCTTTGTATTGTTTGTTCAATTTCAGTGCAAAGTTGATCAGAGAATTGTCTAGCTCACTCAGTTCTTCCAGTGACAATTGAGCAGTTCATCAAAATTTTTTCTTTTTGTGATTTCTGTCGATATCAAATTATCCTCAACAAATTTCATCACATCATATCTATCGGCAGTTTCATCGAACGTATTATCAACAGCTTTGATCCTGGATGTAACAGAAAATTTTATTGCGTCGCAGATCATCTTTGTTATCAATTCTTGTTCAATTTCTTTCATTGATATTTTAAATATCTTATCTAGCTTGCGGATTGACTTTTCAATATTCTCATCCTTGAAAGAAGTTTTTCTTTTAGAATTATCTTTCTCCCTTTCCTCAGCGTATTGGATGACAAATTTAGCCAATTTAAAATTATCCGATAGACTATACAGTCTGCTGAGCCAAAGATTTGCTTCTGCTAGCTCATCTTTTTTTGAATAGACCTTGGCAATATCAGAAAACAAATTATCGTATTTTTCATTTCGTTCTTTATCTGCTTTTATAAATTCTTGGATTTCCTTTTCTTCTTTCTGTTTTGTGGTAATCAATTGAGTATTTCGCAGACCTTGAATTTTACCTTTGTAATTTTTCATCGTGTTCGAAAGACGTTTTATGCGGGTTGAATACGCAAGACTCATCTCTTCATTACCTTCTGTTTTTGCTTCAATCAATTTAATTGTCCACTCATACAAAGATGAAATATAAGGTAGTTGATAGTTGTATT
>JAADIB010000062.1 GCA_013151565.1 Chlorobiota bacterium | reverse complement strand
TAGGGTTTGCTCAAAAACAGAAAACATCTACGTAAATAATTAGATATCAGTAAATTAGTTCAAATAAAGATTACTAAAAAGTTGTCTAAGTGCAATGGTTATCGTAATTTGTATCGATAAACATTGCATTTATGACCAGTTATACATCAGACAAGCAACTTACAATAGAAGGGTTTGAAACTCCATTTTATAATAATTTATTGCCAACAAATAGGTGGGTAAAACTAAGTCAAATTGTTCCATGGGATAAATTTGCATCCGTGTATTTGTCTGTTATGAAAATTGATAAAGGTAGACCCTCCATTTCTCCACGTATTGTTCTAGGAGCATTGATCATAAAGCATATGGAAAACTTGGATGATAGAGGAGTTATTGCAGCAATTCAAGAAAATATCTATATGCAATACTTTGTTGGATTATCAGGATTTACAACAGATCCTGTGTTTGCACCATCATTGTTTGTTGAAATAAGAAAGCGTATTGGAAATAAGGAGTTTGATTTATTAAATGTCGAATTAATAAAATCGTTAAGTCAACAAAAGGATGAAAGACATAATAAAAAGAATAAAAAAGAAGATGGTGAAGAGCCAAAGAATAAGGGTAAAATGCAGGCTGATGCAACAGTAGCGGATCAATACATCACTTACCCTACTGATAGTGGCACATTAAATGAATGTCGAAAGCACTTAGAAAAAATAATTGACAGGTTGTATGATTTGGATGGGAAGCAAGGAGTAAAACCTAGAACCTATAGGAGAAATATGAATAGAGCATATTTATCGTATTCAAAAAAGAGAAATAAATCTAAGTTGATTCATCGAAAAATGAATCGTAAATTATTGGAATGTGTAAAACGTAATTTAAAGCATATCGATAACTATCTTGATCAATTCGAATTAAAAAATGAATCATTTGTATTGACAAGAAAAGAACAACATATGATGTTTGTAATAAGAGAGGTGTACAATCAACAAAAGGTCATGTATGATAACAATACTCATTCCCATGCCCATAGAATAGTGAATATATATCAACCACATGTAAGAGTAATACCAAGGGGAAAGGCAAAGGCCAAAACTGAATTTGGATCCAAATTAGGAGTTAGCTTGGATGCAGGTTTTGCGAGAATTGATACGTTTAGTTGGGATGCATATCATGAAGGAAAAGATTTAGAAAAACAGGTAGAATCGTATAAGAAATTACATGGTCATTACCCAGAATTAGTACAAGTAGACAAGATTTATGCCACAAGGGGAAATCGTAAATGGCTTAAAAAACGAGGAATAAGAATAACTGCTAAAGCAGTAGGACGACCTAGAAAAGACTTGATAAATCAGAGTAATTACCATAAAAGGAAACTCAAAAAAGAAGCAACCGAAAGAAATCATATAGAAGGTAAATTTGGGCAAGGAAAAAATGGTTACAACCTCAATAAAATTAGAGCTAAACTAAGAGAAACATCGGAAAGCTGGGTTGCTTGTATCTTTTTTGTAATGAACTTGATAAATTACCAAAAGAAATCAGCTGCTTTCTCATTTCTAAGTCAAATCGGCATCTTAATTAAGAACATAGTTGATGTTGTTTGTGAAAATTTGATTGGTGAGCAATGCAGAGATACTCAACCCGCTATTTATTTGAATTACGCTTCAACTTCTTGAGCAAACCCTAAATATACACATAATATGGACAATACATCTGCACAAATAATGCCAAAAAAGTATGAAATTAATTATTTCCTATACAGATTGGATACAATTCAATACAAAAAGGCTCTAGTTGAGCTTCCGAGATTACTTAATATTTCACTTAGCTCATTAAACAGGATCAGGGCTTATGCATTGGATTCCAAAAGTTCAGCTTCTTCTGATCAATTATTAATAATTGCCAATTATCTCAATGTGAGTGTAGATGATTTGCTCAACAAATCCTCCATTTTATGTCAATAAACAAGTTCTTAGAAAAAAAAGAATCTGGACATTCGGATAATTATCCATGTAAGATCCAATACCAAAATGCCATTATTCAAGGCAAAGTCGTAGAGGCAAAAGTAAAGAAGATGGATGGGCGGTTTGTTCTGTTTGCCCTAGTTCTGGGAGATAATAACAGAGGGTATTCTATTCTAAAAGAATCCTATGACAAAACTCCGGATTGGGATACCATTCTGGAACAAGATCTCAAGGGGTCATACGATTTAGTTATTTCAATGTGATCTGATTAGTAATGACTAAAAAAAGCTAGAATTATTTAACAATTAAAATCATACAATATGAACTATCAGGGAATCCAAGTATTTAGAATTCGACATGCTGCCACAAATGGCATTGTTGAGATTGAAATTAATTTTAACATCCGAGATACCAAACGCAGGATCATGGACATGGTGATGTTTTGGGATGGGTGGGAAGAACTTGTTATTTCTGAAAATGGTGATTTTGCCGTCGCCTTATGTAAGGATCTCGCTAAGAATGCTATTCTCAATTATATTGATGGATTCACACTGGAAGGGGTTATCAATAATTTTGAAACAGCGAACGGTTGGCAGCCCATGGATGGATCCACCGGGTTTCGAATTGTTTCTATCAACAGCGAATTTAACATGGACCCATCCGCGATGGATATTGAAGTACTACAAAATGTAGCAGTATGAAATTCGAAGTGCATGCATGTTCCACAATTGAAGGCATCCTAGAGAATGATGTTTTCACACCTAAAAAAAACATTATTAAATTATTTGCCGATCAGATTGCATTGAACGAATGTACGAATTCAGATGGCTCGCTTAACTTAATCGGAAGAGAGGTCCTGAGCAAGACCTTGGCCTCTGGCCTTGTTACCAATATTCATTTTTGTCAAAAATATAATATCTGGAACGAAGCAGCGCATTTGAGGTATGTTATTGATATGATAGAACGCGGATATGCTCAAGCAAATATAAAAGTTAAAGGTCAAAAAAATAATCAAAAATCAATATCATGAAAATAAGATTCAGAAAAAAGAGATTACCCATTTGGCTTGGGCTTTTAATTGCCCTGGGCAGCTTAATAATAGCATTGCTCTTCGCAATCCTGATAGTAAGATCCTGGTTAGATCACAGGCTCGGTTTTGAAGCGAAGAAACCTAAAATTGAATTAGTCACTCCACCGGGAAAATTTGCCTGATTTAGAATTTTTATTATACCATTTTATTTAATAAAACACTTCCCGGTACTTTAAACGTAGAGTCCCGGATTAGCCAACCCATGGCTTTTACAAAAACATTTATTTAATATGAGCAGCTACATTAGTAATGTTGAAGAGATTATCGAGGGCACATCAATGCACGAAGTCATTCAGGAATTGGGGTATGAGATTAATCACAGAAATATGAGCAAATGTCCTGTTCATGGTGGAAAGGATTACAATTTTCATGTCAATGAAATGACCGGCCATTGTTACAGCCAATGTGGGCAATCCTGGAGTGTGGTCCAATTGGTTGAAGATGTAAAGGGCCTTACATTCCCAGAGGCAATAGAATTTATTGCAAGAATTAATTCTATATCGTTGGAGTATTCCGGTGATAAGGATCGAGGAAATTTAATTTTTGAAGCTAAAGAACGGAGAAAAAAGCTAGAGATAATTCATGACATTAATAGAACAGCGGCTGATCATTACATTAAAAATTGGAGTGAAAATAATGAAATCAATGGTAGAAGCTTTTCCAAAACTATACTAGAGCAATTTGAAATTGGAGTGTCTAATTCCAAAAGTGAATTGAATGCTTTGACCAAACGTCATGCCTGGGAAAGCTCCCTGCTGATCGAGTTGGGGTTGATTAAAGTCAAGGAGGACCGCACCTACGATTTTTTCAGAAATCGAATCATGTTCCCATTACATGATCACAAGGGGACCATCGCAGGATTTGCAGGTAGAAGGATTAAGGATCCGGGAAAGAGCCCTAAGTACATCAACTCACAAGAATCTATATCCTATAAAAAATCAAATATTTTATACGGGTTATACCAATCTAGGAGATCTATTTACAAAAAAGAATTTGCCTACATTGTTGAAGGATATACTGATGTAATTGGACTGCATGATAATGATATAAATAATGTTGTGGCTACCGGTGGAACCGCACTTACTCAGGGTCAAGCGAAATTATTGAGTAGATATACAAAGCTCGCAATTTTACTATTTGATGGTGATGAGGCAGGCCAAAATGCAATGATTAGAAATATAGATATTTTGCTCAATGTAAATATCAGCGTCAAACTATGCATCTTGCCACCAGGAGAAGACCCAGAAAGTTTTATTCGAAAAGAGGGGAAAGACGGATTTGTATCATACACGGCCAATGAAATTAACGATGCGATTGTCTGGAAGGTAGAACGAGAACTTATAGGAGAAGATCCATTCCAAATAGAAAAGGCGATCAACATTGCCGCGAGACTTATATCTTATCTTCCGAGTGAAATACAAGCAGACAAATACATTAGCAAGCTCAGTAAATCGATTGGAACTACTAAGACCAATCTAAAAAAAGAGGTGAAAGTCATTAAAGATGGCCACCTAAAAAAAGATAAGAATAAACTTACTCCCGACCAAATTCATGACATTACACATTACGGAATATATACTCAAAAAAATAATTATTTTTTATCCCAAAACACGAGCTCCGGTTCCGGACATGCTATTTCCAATTTCATTATTAAGCCCATTATGCTCGTCTTAGGATCAGACAGATCAAGACGATTGGTTGAGATTATAAATGATCGAGGACAGTCATTTATTAAAGATATAGATTCAGATGATTTTGTGGATCTTGGTCGGCTCAAAAAACAAGTTGAAAGAATGGGGAATTTTATTTTCTCAGGAAAAGAGGAACAGTACGTAAAAGTAAAATCAAAGATATATTCCGAAATGCCGGCAGCTCACATGATCACAACATTGGGTCAACATAAATCCGGATTCTGGACCTGGGCCAACGGCCTAACATATAATAAAGAATTTCATCCTGTTGATGAATATGGATTGGTTGATTATGAAGCTACCAAATATTATCTGCCGGCATTTTCAAAAATACACCTTGATGTAAAGTCGGATGATCAGTTCAACACCTATGAAGATGATAAGCTGTTCTCATATTTCAAGAGAAAAAAATCGATGGACTTGTATCTATGGATGACCTCGATGAAGTCATTGTACGGTGACAATGGGATAGTTGGATCCATATATTTTATCGCCTCCATTTTTCGAGATATTATTTACCACAAATTCAACTTTTTTCCTCACCTAAATTTATTTGGACCATCAGGATCAGGAAAATCATATTTGGCCTGGTCACTTGTTTCGCTATTTGGAAAAGCAAAACAACCATTCAATCTAGCACAAGGTACTAATGTTGGATTTTTTAGAAGATTGGCACAAACCAGGAATGCAATGGTGTGGTTTGATGAATATAGTAATGAAATCGATTTTAAACGGATTGAGGCACTAAAAGCTGCTTACGATGGTGCAGGACATGAGAAAGGTATAAAATCACAGGACAATAGAACCGTGACCACTCAGGTCAACGCTTCTGTAATTATCTCAGGACAGCATCAACCAATTAAGGATATAGCATTATTTAAACGGTGCATATCCATTAACTTCAGTTCAGGTGAATTCACAACAGATCAACAAAAACTAGGGGATGAGCTCAAGGAAATAGAAGCTACAGGAGCGTTATCTATGATCACCGGACATCTTCACCAACATAGATCACTGATTAAGGATAAATTCAATCAGTTGTTTGATCAGACCAGGACAGCGATACAATCAATGATCCCAATCAAAACGAGAGTAGAAGACAGAATCCTTAATAATTATGTCATACCACTTACCGTATATAAACTATTTCATAATGAAATGAAGCTTCCATTTGATATCAAATATGTAGAATCATTATTTGCTCAACAAATAATCGATCAATCATCTGCCATATTCAAAGAGGATGAATTATCAGTATGGTGGAACTTAATTCAATATTTAATAGAATCATTAGAGCTCAGACATAACAATGACATTATCGTTCAAAATGTGAATGAAGTAACATTGTTGAAAGAGAATAAGGAAACACATAAACTGAGTTTTGATTCATTTAGAAAGATATTATTCTTGAGGTTAACCAAAGCACATCCGCTTTATTTAGAATACCATAAAAGACAATACAATAAGCAAGGAATGGCCAAACAATCCCTTTTGTTTTATCTTAAAAATAGTAAGGCATTTATCGGCGTATCAAAAGCCAAAAAATTTGATGGTAATTCATATAGATGTTTTGTTTTTGATCTGGAAAAAATAGGAATGGAGATACCTGAGACAAATTATAATAGCATTCATGAATAATGATATGCCATTCTCATTTCCCGGAGCACACTAATTATAGGGACAACCGGGACAACCGGGACAACCGACAATGATATTAAGAACATAATACATTAATAATCAATAAATAATGACTCTGTACTGTAATAAAATAAAAAACAACCTAAGGACAACCAAGGACAACCGAGGACAACCGGGGGTTGTTTTTGATGATTGGGTTGTCCTAAGTTGTCCAAATCATTTGAAGAGTTGTCCCGAGATAATTGCATTTTTTGAATTCACTGAATTATATGTATTGCGTTGTCATTCATTCCATTATGAGCCATTTTTATCAATTATTTACAATCTCGGTTGTCCCGGTTGTCCCGGTTGTCCCCAAAAACACCCATGTTCGTCAGAAAATGGCACAGAGAGAAATAACTATACCTTTTTACTCACTAAATAATTTTATCATGTTAGTTCTAGACCATTCAAATCAATTTACTTCTCGTCGTCGCCGTCAACAAAGAGCACCACAGATCACCGTTTCACTTTTGGGTTTATTCAGGATAACGAAAGCAGGATTAAAGCTCATGGATCTGCAAGGCGGAGATCATGTACAGTTCGTCTATGATACTGTCAAGAAAATTCAATATGTCGGCAAAGACTTGAACAACTCACCAGGATTCAAAATAAGGAAAACTCCGAATAGTGAATCATGTTTATTCAATTGCAAAGGATTAACTTTTAAGTTAATCGATAGATTGGACTTGCCATTGCACATGAACAAACTTAAAAGTGTACGATTAGATATAGATCCGGAATCAACCAAAACGTATAACGGGGCACCAATATATAAGATCCTAAATTCTTAAATCGGATGGTAAGTCGGTTCAATTTGAATGATCCAACATTTACAATCAAAATTGTAAATGTGGGTCATTTAATTTTAAATAAGTGGCAGATATTGAAACGAATTATGGATATGACGCATCTATAATTACGAGCACGGATCCCAAATTTGTCACACTTCCCAAATCAAATTAACTATGAACGGCCCAGAGCGAACGATTCGCAATTATTTGAACACGCGAACTATTTCCAAAAACGTAAGAAGCATTCACACATTATTAAGTATAGCAAATCTATGCGATGAAAAAAATGTATTGAGCAATAAACAAATAGAAGAACTTCATTACGACATGAACAAATTGATTGAATTCTTATGTGATATTCAGGAGTGTAACGTACAAAAAAGAACATAAGGGAATACTATATAATAACCTAAGAAAACACCTAAGAAAACACCTAACGAATAATTTTATATATCTAGCTGTAATTCAGTATTATATATTGCATTTTACACAATAGTTACTATTTTTTGTGATTTAAGTATTCAAGTAAGGATGTCTTGGTACATATAATTAATATTTTGCATATATGAAATCACTTATTATTACGATTTTTTATTTGTTAAGCCTCTATCCGGTTATGAAATTGCCCGGAGTTGGTCAAGTGTGTCACACTTATTATCTGAAACGAGGGAGTAAAAGAATGAGTAATATCAAAAACATGCTTTTAATATGAATGTAGCAATCATTGTAGATATTAATACAGATAGGAATAAAGATGAAATAGTGATAGTTCAGCAGGTTAATAGAACATTAGATGATGAAATTATTCCTACAGATGAATTGAACCAGATAGAGTTAATGTTCGCCCTTTGTGAGGCCACCTGTTTGCTCATCCATTCTGCCAATAAAGAAGGATTAAAAAAAGATTTCGAAAGTGTTAAGGATTGCATCAATCACATTCAGAATGGGTTTTCAGATGCCTCTTATAGGGTAAGTACACAATAACGGAATAGGGTATGCCACGTTGCGAATTTTAAACTATGAATTATGAAAAAAGTAAATTTTAGAATGTTATTAAGAAATCTTAGGAAACAAGTAGAAACTAAGCAATGTGATATACCCGTTGTTATTGTGCCGAAGGGAACGTTTTGCGAACGTGGATTAACTTGGAATAATTGTGAAGTTTGGACAAAATCAAATAGGTGTGATAAAACATGTAAATATCTAAAGCAAAATGCACTCTAACTACGGTATATGCCCATTACGCTTTTTGTCACAATTACGAGGTGTATGCGTAATACTTGAATTAAAATAACAATAAATATGAACTGGCCACGTACTATTTCAAAAAAAGAATTAGCCATTGTACTGGATTATTATAATCAGAAGACCGGTCGTATTTATTATTATAAATTGTATAAATACATTTTTAATAAAACACTGCTGCAGAATTTAAAAATTACATCTAAACAAATCCTTCGAATAAAAATATTTGACTTCGAAAAAACCGAAATATTACTTCAACACCTCGACATTTCGATGGAAGAAATCGAAAAAATAAAAAAATATAACCTCAATTACAGGCTATCTACAGTCTAATTACACACTAACTACAAATTGACCTTCACTGACAGACTAAATTGCGATCTCAAAGATTAATGTTTACTTTTTTGTCTATGAAATAATTTTTAGTTGAAAGTTAATTCAAATTCTATTTTAAGTTGGACCGCTATTGCGGCAATATCCTTTTTCCTTTTAAGGGAAATAGGTTATTCCATTTGGAATAAAATAAATATTGGCAAGCTGTCATATAGTATAGATCGATCAGATACTAAAAAAATAGATCTGACTATTCAGATGCCACTCATCAATACATCCAATGTTTCAGTACCGGTGGAAGGATTCAAAGGTGTGTTGAAGTATGGATCCAACATCATTAGTAATCTCGTCATACCATCTCCATTCACTATAATCGCAAATCAAAATATATCAGTGCCCATTAAGGCAACTGTCTATTATGGTGACCTGGCTTTAAATATAGTGGACGTTTTTAGAAGTAAAAAACTCAAACTACCCCTGGTCGTGAATGGTATAGTAAAAATAAAAGGAGGTATAAATATTCGTGTTAACGAAAGACTTGAGTGGCTATGATAGATGAGATCCGGCAGGCAAATAGAACCATCCTCAAGCCGGATGGAGTTCGTGAGCATTATGGCGAAGGTGATACAACGGATATCATCCGGGTAATCCTGGAAGCAGATAAGCATATCCAGGAGGACACAAAGGATTTTGCAAGATCATTTGCAGGATCTAATTTGAAAAGTAAGTTAAAGAGAATCTGGTTTTTTGTCCACCGATCTATCAAATATGTGGCAGATACACCAGGACACGAAAAAATAAAAAGTCCGGCTCAAACCTGGCAAGATGGATATGCGGATTGTAAATCCATGAGCTTGTTTGTCGCCTCGATTTTGAAAAACTTAAATATTCCCTATTCATACAGATTCGTAGGGTACAATAAAAAATTCAATGTTTCGCATGTTTATGTAGTTGCAAAACCAACGGGACAAAGAGAAATAATAATTGATACGGTACATCATAAATTCAATGAAGAGGTGCCTTATGCATTCAAAAAGGATTATAACATGACCCAAATATCGTACATACATGGAATCCAGGCCCCGGACCAACCAGGATCAGATCTTGAAGCATTGAAAAATGTTCCAAATGGAACAGCGGAGCCCCGATTCTTAGATTATGGCTTAATGACAGATGGTGAATTAACCCTAAATCTAATGGCCCAACAGCTCGAAATGGTGCAGGCCGCTTTCGGTGATCCGAATGGTGCTTATGCCCAGGGCCGCAAAATGATCAAAGGATATCTGGATGCCGGATTACACAATCCCAATATTGCCGGAATACATGGTCCGGTTCCCCAGGAGATAGAACATGTGGCCAAACTAATCAATGAAGCTCGAACAGAAACTCGTGCGGCTGCCGGTGTATTCACCAAAGGACCTGCTAAAAGAAGCACAACATCCAATAACAATCACCATATCGGAGATAGTCATTCTGAGCGCAATGGTACTTGTGAAAAGAATGATGGAGGTGAGTGGATCTATCTAGGAACAGACACCAGTACGGACGAAGATTTTTATGAATATAAAGCCCGTAATCCGCAAGAATACAAAGAGTGCTTAGTTAGAGAAAAATGGAGTGCCATTCTAAATAAATACCTGGAAGGATCTGCTCCTCATATGTTGTACCATTTTATTCCAAATGATCAAAATGTTCCTCAAGTTGTGGCAAGTAAGCGATTTGCGCACAAGCAAGTAGTCGGAACACTCATGCAAATTACCGGTCTATCTCAAAAAAATATGGATATATGGTTGACTAATGGGATTATGCGATCAACAGCGAAGCGAAGGCGTCTGGGTATGAGGCAACCTACAGAGTTAATCAATGCTATCAAGGGATCTTCTCAATCAGCCAGGATAGGATCAGTTATTGCGACCGCAGTAGCAATTATTACAATAATAGGAGGAATATTAGAAGCAGCTAGACAAGCCATGCTTTTAATGAAAAAACAACCATCAGTAGCAGACCAATTAAATTTCACAAATTCTGGATTGGGGAATCTAGGTTTTGGACCTCAATTTCCAGACTTCAATGGATGGTGTTGGGACGCGGATAACCCAACAAAACGGATAGATTGTTCACCGGATAGTGGAGGAAAGAAAGAAAATGACAATAGATTAAATAATGCTGATCAGGCCAGTGTACCCTGGTTATTAATCTCTGCAGCGGCAGGGACTTATTTATTGGCGGATGGTAAAAATCTATTCAAATGATCAGAACGCTTTGGATAATCATATTAGTGGCCATAGTGTCTATCACCTGCAGTAAGGATGACATTGATAGTAGTATCAATAAGATCCCCGATGTGGTGATCACAAATGGTAGTAACAGCAATAGTGGATTAGTGTGTGGTGATACATTGTGGGTAGGAGGTTATAAGGCATCCAGTGTAAGCGAATTTATATGGAAGGGAGTACACCAGTGGCAGGCCATTATTTATGCAGATCCGAAAATAACCCCTGCCAATACCAGTAGATCACATTCCATAGTTTCGGATACGGTTGAAATATTGCCAGGTCAAAAATTCACATTAATCAGAGTAAACTAAAATAAAATGTATAAACGCAAAAGATTAAAAAGAGCCAAGCTGAGAATGTATTCTAATGCTAGTAAAGCAGCTCAAAAATTATTGGATGAACACGCCCACATTAATATATTGGATATAGGTCCTACAGGTAAGAAGGGGGCAATCACTATTGTTGATGTGCGTAATCACATTGAACACCTCGACAGCATTCAAAACGAGGAAGAAGAAGAATAATTTGACGACAGCCCTACTGAGAGAAAGGAATAATAATTTTTAATAATTAAATCGATTCAAATGAAAAAAGGAAAAGGCCGCCCAAAGGCAAAAGGCTTAACAAAAACAAAAACAATCGGAGGCAAGCGATTCACAAAGTCATCTTGCTCGAAAACAAAGACTGCTGCAACAGCCACAGTATCCAGATTAAGAAAGAGAGGATTCACGGCTAGAGTGGTAAAGAATCCTGCAGGTGGGTATTGTGCCTATAAAGGTGCAAAGGCTAAGTCTCATCACAAATAAAGAGATCAAAGGAGTTCATCCTATTTTATAACAATTTAATATTAAATAACATGGGTTGTGGATGTAATAAAAGAAGCAAACCAAAAATATCTGGAATCATGGCTAGAAGAAAAATGGCATCAATTCCTAAGAGCATAATGCCCGCGATCGAAAGTACGGTAGGATTCTTAGGGTCAAAACTTGTGAACAAAGTGTCACCAAAAATATCTGAATCTCCAAATATTTCCGGAGGTGTGAAAGTAGCATTAGGATTTTTCCTTTCTGCTCAGAAGAACAGTACAATGAAAAATGTAGGCAATGGTGTCATCATCGCCGGGCTTACTGATCTGGCAGCCGCCAATATACCACAATTGGGGATTGGCAGAATGGGCATTGCAGGTCCTTCATATCGCCAGTACGCATTGAGAAATCATGTTGGTAATGCTCCTCATGGAAGTGTGGCCAATGATGATGTGACTCTGGACTGATTAGCTGTTAGAACCAAACTGAGAATTAAAAAAAATTAAATCATTTCAAAAAAATTATTAAAATGAAATCTAAAGTTTTTATCAATATGTTCATACTAGTCATTTTGGCTATTTTCGGAACCGTTATTGTTGGAATTGAAGCCCCAACGGATTTATTGGCCTCTGTCAGTGATCCCGGGTATGGCGTTTCTATTGCAACCGGTGTGATGGTATCAACAGATCCTATGCGCGCCGCATACACTCGATTTGTAAAGTGGCTACAAGGTAGATTCCCCGGTGCTGACCCAAGCAGTTTTCTAATAACGATGACAAGTTTAAGGCTTGAGCAAAAGTTGACAGCAGCTAATTCTGTTCTACAATTTGAACCTAAGCAGGGAAACTCAAATACAGATGGAGCATTGGAGGAAAAATTGGCCACTAATGAAATATTTTTTGGTGTGGCCAAGGCCCTGGGTATTCAAAAAATTGACCCGGCAACAAAAGACTATGGAAATAAGCCATTGTTCCATTTCCCGGATCCCAATTATTTCAATAATGCAAATGAAGCATTTGCATTGGAGACATTGTATCAGGGAAAGTTCACACTGGACACAGAAGGACTGAAAAGACAGAAAAATATCTTGACCAATGTGTTCAGATATGCTCCTGCAGTTCAGTATGAAGCTGCAGCCGGAGCACCACCACCTTATGAAATCATGCCTCAGTATGGTCCATCCATGGAAGAAAGAGGATATGTATTCGAACATCCTAATGTCATCTTGGAAGGAGACAAAGGCAATATGATATCCATTGCATTGGGAGCAGGAGATCGTTCAGCGATAGAAGGTGTAGCAGGAAAGGACAACATCGCGGTATTATTATGGTACGGATTCAAATTCTCAGGAATAGCAGAAGCCGGCACCAGTTGCGGTATTTAAGATAAGACCAGTTAGTGTAGGGTTCATTCGACAGGAATTGAAGGCTGAAATAATGCCTTCAATTCTTTATTTCCATTATTTTTTAAAGTTTTCACAATGAATAACGTCAACAAGTTGCTAGATCCATTGAAGCGCGATAAACCGTTGTTAAATACGCATACCATTGAGATCGAAACGGAGGCCGGTCAGCAAATATACAATATACCGGATGCTGACTTCCTAAGAGACAAGCCCATTATTGGCATGGTAATGAGAGGATTTCATGCAGATCGAAAATCAAAAAACGGAAGATCATTTGTATCTGATGCAGTCCTAAAGGAGTCATTCCTGACTCTAATGATTGACTCCAAGGCTATAATTAATGATTTGCCCATGGAATATCTGGTGGCTAACGCAGGAGATATGCCTGGGGATTACGCAACTATTTTTATTGAAAAAGGATTTGATCCATCCACCTCATCCATTAGAGTTGCAAGCTCAGGCAATATTGTAACCAATGAAGCTTTTGAAATCACATTCATATTTATGAATCCGGACTACATAGAATGTAAGTAAAATGAATGGACGACCCGGAGCATATAATTGTATTGGTGATCTGAAAGAATGGTTCTTTCGGCAGAATAAACCGTATTGGATATTGTGGAATTCCATTGCACCAATTTCCTCATTGAAGATCAACTTCCGAAAAGATTCCAATATGGATATTGAATCTGTAGAAGAGAGTTGGAATATATTGGAGCAATCCATCAGCAATACCGGCAGATATGGAGGTGATTTTACGATTAAGATCGATACCAATAAGCGAATGAATAATAGCATGTTTGCCACTCTTTCGCTTTCAATAAATGGGGTCAGTGGTATCAATGGCTTTCCCTCAGCTCAGGGAGCTCAGGTCGCCGGATATGTCACAAAGGAACAGTTCGACACCTGGAAGAGTGAATATGAAAATAAAAGAAGGATTGAAGATCTTGAATCAGAATTGGAGGAAGTAAAACACGGTTCAGATATGACCGGTCGCTTTATGCGATTCGCAGAAAACAATCCGGATTTGGTTACTAAGTTAGCTCCAGGAGCAATCAATTTTATTAATGGATTATTCAAGGGAAACCAGGTTCCAATATCTGTTCAGGGATTTGGTGACAATGAACAAAAAGAAATGGATAAAATTAATCATGATGCCATTGAAGAAAGTCTCAACCGGATAGCAAAGCACTTTGATGACATACCATCATTTTTAATCACTTTGGCTGACTACATCGATAGTCATCCGGAAATGGCAAAACAATTATTTAATACGCATGGAAAATAAAAAAATCATAACATACTCAGTCATTATCAAAGCTCCATTTGTGAATGATAAGAGTCTGACTGCCGTGTGTCATGCATTGAAGCTACAGAACGCCGGGACCACTGAAATTAAGATTGGAGGTGGATGGACATTGATGCCCGGAGGATCTATTGAAATAGGGAATCACTCGAATTGCAATATTCTATTACAACGGCTCAGCGTATCCTTTGGAACTGTAACTGAGGTCCCAGGTAAAGCAGCCGTGAACAGATTAGAGATTATGGAATGGCAGATTAATGATTCTGCTCAGGCACATTTTGATGGTTAAACAATAAATACAATGGGAGGAATTACAGGGAGTATTGGTTTAATATATGCAGCTGCCGGAGGTGGGGGCGGAGGTGCGCCATCAACTGAAGCACTACAAAAATCAAAACGCGATAATCGTATTGTCAACACCAATATTCCTTCCGGGGCATTGGCCGTATATGTTGAGAATATTGATGTGGCCGGTGATATTACGATCAATGGATTAGCGGTGCCTCCAGGGGGAATATGGTCAGCAGAAGCATTGCACAATCCGGCAACAAACAAAATGGAGCTCGTGACCACCGTAGATATAATTTCTGGCGGAACAGAGTATTCATTCAAGGTGGATTATCCATCCACATCACCTGTCAATATTAACGCAATTTAATTAATCAAATAAAAAAGAAACCGATGAAGAAATTTATTATTGCAATTATAATGTTGCCTTTGTTGATGTTCGTATCAGCGGATATTCAAGCCCAGGCCGGCAATTCCGGATCACCAAGGACAGGAATTCAAGCAGTTCAAAAATGTCACGAAACCGCCGGCGGTGTTCAAACAGGCTTTTATGCTGTTTATGTCTATCGCGTTGGAAAAACTGATGAACAAACGCTGTTGGGAACATTCAAGGCTGATGGAACTTCCTATACACCACCGGCCGGGACCATAACACTTGGAAGTTGTAGCTCTGCAGCAGGTGGTGGTGGAATTGACTCTTTTGATTATTCATTCCAATTGCTTCCGATGTGTGACTCAGCTACTTATGACTTTAATAGGCTGATAAGAGAGAAATGTAATAGCCTAACTGATGTATGTACCACAACTAATGTTGGCGACTACGATTTATCAATGGTAGCATATACTTTGACCGGCACCGTATCAGCAGGATATTGTACATCAAATGCCATCTATCGTGATATGGCTCCTGACTTGTATGAAATAGCCAACACCCAAGCATTTAATTTTGATTACTACTCCATTCACATTCAGAATGTAGGCACAAAGTCCTTCACTTTGACTATGAATGCGGCAACAGTAACCATCCTTCCAGGTGGTGAATGGTGGTGTAATGCCTTTTATAATGAAACGACTAAAAAGGTGGAATTCTGCCCTTCTTATACCATCACAGGTACAGGAATAGAAGCACTCGTATCTAATGTAACAAAACATACTAATTAAAAATCCCATGCTCAAAAAGCTCATACTTGTAACAGGAATCTGCTTGTCTTTCGTTTTGTTCACGAGAGGGCAAGTAGGTTCTTCTTTAGATCAGGAATATCAGTTCTTCTGCATGATGGACAGTATTAGTCCATATGAGCACATTGAATTCGCTCGAAAATACTATATCAACAAAGGTACTTATGAGAATGTCACAGCAGACGGGACAGGAGCATATACCATCCAAGGAGTAGCCATCCCCTGCTTTCAGCTAACCGGAACCTCTGAATGTTGGTTGATTAACGTATTAAGACAACGAAATACCTATGCATATGGGGTGGTGAATGGTGATAATATTGAAAATTCAGATTATGCTCTAATAGCTGTTAAAATTCGCGGTGAATTTGCATCTCAACTAAGGCGACCTCGTAGCGATTACTCAATTCCGCTCAATTATCCATATACGAACACCCAATGGGATGCTGATAGATTAGAGAGGGATATCATTGAATATTTTGAATGTAAAAAAATATGCTACTGGTCAGTAACTGCCAATGTTGCTGCCAGGTCTCTTGGGTTGTCTATCACAATCATGGAATATGTAATAACAGATGTCGTATATGCCACCAATTTAGTCGTTCCTTATCCTGACAGCGCGTATTTTGTTGATGGCGGATCTTTAACAACAGGAGCCAACACACAATGTGGTGGAATTGCAGAGGTGTTCAGGAAGGAGCAAAACGGGGCCATACTCTACTATATTGATGACTTGGGCACCTTAAATGCCCCACCATTGCCAGGTGCCGGGGCTTCAAAAAAAGTAAATTGCAATTACATAGTCAACGAGAGAGATGATTGTGATCGATTAGGCAGCCAGGAGTGTTGGATCGCTCCGGCAGAGAATGAAGTATGCTCTTACTATCTGCAGATTAATAATCTTGATACGCTTTTCGGCGTATATATAAATGGCACCAACGTACTATCGGCGAATGTACATCCCAATCTTGGTAGAAGTCATCAAGATGTTTCAAAGGAAACACAAAATTATATAGATTCACTGTGGTTATTTGGTGTATGGTCAACAAATGATCTGAATAGATCTATCAATGAAGGATGGATTTTTCAGTTAAACTATAGTGAAGGAAGTTTTGATTCTGTAGTTACAAATCGAGGGACCTACTTTCCACAAAAAGAAGATTGTCGAAATTTTCACTTTTATGATGTAGTCCGTAACGAATTGGGCGGTATTGTCCAGGTGACAGACGAGCAAGGCCATCAACTATACAGTCCACCTGAACAGGCCAGAAAGGTGTCATGTGATGTTATATCTTCTGATGATGTTGATTGTGAAGTCAAAGGAAATTGGGGTACCGAAGAAGTAAATAATGCCTCTAAAACTTTCAACCTGGAAAACTATTGGTCATTTAATTATATCGTAACAACAGGCCCGGCCACAATCACAACGACCGATTATGCCGGCAATTCCGTGACAATAACCGTGGCAAACGGATTCGCTGAAGGGGTAACAAATCCGGATGATTGTAAATATTTAGAAACAAAAAGCATCACTATTGATGCCACTGGTTCTAAAAAAGTAAAAGTATCATATACATGGTAATCAAGAGCTACTTCATATCGCTTATTATATTGCTTTTTGGAAGCATACATTTATCCGGTCAGGTATGGCAAGGTTCCGGATCCAGCACTAACACAAACTTCGCAAATACAGATTTAACTGTAACAGCGGATAGGATTCATGAATTAAATGCCAATAACGTAGATTTTCAAAATGCTGCCATCTCTCTATTCTATTTAGATGCGGTAAATAATAGAGTGGGAATAAATACCAAAACCCCCTCTCAACGGTTTGTAGCACTTGGCACAATACACGCAGGTTCCCATGATATCTCGGATAATAATTATGCGTATTCAGCGTACAGAGGAGGTGCAGGTTTAATTTCCGGTGGACTTAAAATTAGGAATGGCGGTACAAATATGGGTACTGGAATTAAAATTACTATGACATCTTCTAATTTTGACAATGATATAGTATCTGTGTTAAATGCTGACTTGACCAGTGCAGATATGTACTTTACTACAACACATAATTCTATAAAATCTGAGAAGATGAGACTATCTTCCGACGGTAATTTAACAGCAACAGGAACGATAACTGGATCTAACTTATCAGGCACAAATACGGGCGATGACCCATTAGATTTAACACAGGTGAACACATGGACGGGGCAACAATCCTTTAACGATTATCAACTTACTGATGCGGCAACAATCACTTGGGATTTAAACACCGCACAAGTGGCATTTGTAACACTTGCAGGGAGCAGAACACTAGCAAATCCCACAAATATGATCGGTGGCGGTGTTTACACAATCACAATTAGCCAGGATAATATAGGGACGCGCAGTTTGACCTTTGGGACAAATTACAAATTCCCTGGAGGAATCGTGCCAACGGTTTCTCTTGCCGGCAACGCAGTGGATATCATGACGTGCATAAGTGATGGAACTTCTATGTTTTGTGACTTAAAAAAAGATTATAAGTAACTATTTAAAATGATAATTATGAAATACTTCTTAATAGCGATCATCCTTTTTTTAGGGTTTCAAGTAAATGCTCAAAATTTCAAAATTGACATTTCAAAGGATTCAATAATCTCAATGAGAAAATTCATGCGTCCAGATTCATCATGGAGAATTGAGATCAAGCGGTATGTCGGAATTTCGGATTCAATTAAAAACACCTCACGAATTGACTATTATATCATTCAGGAAAATACACGCGCACAAATTGACTCGGTGGTCTGGAATTTATCGAGGCAAATTATAGATGCAAAAAGGGACCTAGCAAGAATTAGAGATAAAGCACAGTATCGCAGATTGCAACAGAAGGGAAAGCGTGACAGGTTGCAGAAATCACGACAACGATTAATCCGAAATGAATCAAAATTAAATGCACTCAAATTGTAATTAAAGGGCTGTTGCATGACGTATATGAATTCAACCTGGACTTAATTACGAATAATGAAATATAGAAGGCTTTAAAAGTGTAAAAAAAATGATGGAAAAAGTAGTTGATGTTTTGATTAATAACGGTATAGCCGGAGTGGTTATTTTGATTCTGTTTTATGGATTATATAAGACAGTTACATCAGTGCTAAATGCGTTTCTGGCTTCCGTTAAAGCACAGTCTGAAGCAAATATAAAATTTGCAAAAAATATAACTGATTTTTCTAAAGAGATAGAGCATCTCACCACAACGAATGTGGAATTATTAGACCGTATCTCGACACAAATTGAAGTCTCTAAAAATGAAATTATTTCACATATAAAAAAGAAGCTATGAAAGTAGAATGTATGATCAAAGCTGCAGCCATTCTGGCAGCCGGTTACTTTCTCAAAAAATATTGGGATGACCAAAAAGACAAAGGTGGTTCCGGAGGTGTAGATCCAGCGAAGGGAAACAACAATATTCTCGAAAGAGCACCGACTAATCCACCTATCGGGCAAGAACCCAGTACAGGGGTGCCCAACATCCAGGGCGTAGGATATCGATTAGATGATGGATTCTTGCGAAGACCATTTGCCAAGTTACACACAGCACTTTAGAAAATGTTACGACATGAAGGAAGCCATATTATTAACCGCATTTTTTTTGATAACTTTTTTTCTTATGCCTAAAAAAGCCAAAGGATCCAGTGTCGCTGCCAAGAATCTTGACGCATTCTTAAAAACAATTCAATACGCAGAAGGCACCTACAAAAGCCTAAATCCGTATGCCGTGACGTTCGGGTACGATCATATCATCTTGGATTTTAGTGATCACCCGACCATCACCGGTGAATGGACAGGCAAACTGTTGCCAGATCGCATATGCCTTGGTGCAGGATTAAGACCGGGTTGTAAAAGCACAGCTGCAGGAGCTTATCAAATATTGAAACCGACATGGATAACTATCAAGAAGGCCATCCCAAATTTAAAGTTTGACCAATTAGGCCAGGACGAAGGTGCATTGTATTTGATCAATCAAAAAAATGCTACACAATATATATTGTCCGGAGCATTTGAACAAGCGATCAATAAAATCAATAGGGTGTGGGCAAGCCTCCCGGGAAGCCCTTATGGACAGCCTACTAGATCAATGTCAGCACTCAGAAAATTCTACCTGGAACAGGGAGGGCAATTACAAGAGGTATAAATACGATTCTTATGAGAAAATTAATTCTATGGGTATTCTCCAAGGACAAAGCACCGGTACAAGATTGGGCAGGTGATCTATGGGTCGATCTGAATGACCCAAATGATGAAGGCCCTGGGTTCTTTGATACAGGCATTGCCAATTGGTCTGAGATTATGTCTAAGTTGGGATTGACAAGATCTCCATCAGTGGCATTCATGTCCATCCGACCGGATGGACGATTTGAACTCATAGATAAGCTGCAGCATCCAGACTCTAAGGAAGCATTAAAAGCATTTTACCAAAAAGTTCTTGCCAATCCGGAGCCATCAACCGGAAGTGGATCCAATACCGGTGGCCAGGGCAATAAGCCGGTGATCATATCCCTGGGATCCTCAGATGGTCGAGGAGTGTTTCCGGGACTTGGATTATTGAATTTAGGAATTAATCTACCTCCAATGGCCTGGCTTATATTGGCGGCTGTAGGTGGAGCTCAAACACTGAAAGCAAAAAATACCAAATTAGTATGGGGGGGAATAACTTCAATATTTCTCATCAATTATATCAATGCAAAATACAGTAAAAATGGATAAGAAAACATTGATTATCCTATTAGGTGTAGCCGGTCTGTACTATTGGGACCAAAACCGTCAAAAGAACAACTTTACGAATTATCGTGGCCCACAATACTGGAGTGATCCCAGATATCGAGGTGTATCGCCACCACCTGACCGCAGAAGTCAAGCATGGAGAGATTGGGTGAATTCAGTCGTTCAGATCTTTGGTCAAGCCAAAAGCCTCTGGGAGCCCGGAGGACCATTCTACAAATTACCAAAAGGCGACATCATAGATATCGTAAATGATGGTGTAGTCGTCTAATATTCATTCACATTTAAAAAATCTTTTTATCATGAAAAAATTAATAGCCAAATTCAAATCAATGATCCTGGATAAAATCTTGGGTCCATTAAAAGGCTACAAAACTATTATTACTGCAGCCATTGTTTTTCTAATTGGTGCATGGGAATGGATTGACAATTCCGGATTGTATGGCTTTCTGTGTGATTATTTTCCGTGGTTCTGTACTGTGGAAGAAACGAAATTCTATGCAGTTATGTTAATGATCACTGGCGCTCTGCAAAAAGCCTTAAGATTCGTGACTACTACACCCGTATTTAAGAAAGAGTAATACATTATGTTGAGAAATGAACAGTGGATTATAGGAGGAATTTTTGCTGCATATTTATTGTGGGGCAATGATGAGTTAGATGGCGTTGGGAAGATTACGGATAGTACATACATCAGGCCTAGGTCTAGGGTTGACACCGATTTTAGAAATATCAGTTACCCGACTGTAAAAACCTACCATCCGGATCGCATTCAACCTACAAATGCAAAGCATTGGAAAAAATATTCACTTTCTTCAAATTCTGCTGTTCAATTTTTCAAACTGTATTCTCTTGAATTTGGTAACTGGGTAACACAAAACGAACGTCTAAATTACTTATATGGAATAACAGAAAGCCTGAAAAACATGGCTAGAGTTATTCCATCCATGCAAAATCATAAAATTGGATTTAACAAACGACTCACCATAGCAGTAGGAGCTAGGGGGACAGGGGGTCCGGCTGTTGCTTTTTACCAGGGAACTCCATTGTATTTGATTAACCTTACAAGACACAACGGACCCGGAGCCCTAGGGCATGAATGGGGACACGCCTTGGATCAATATTTGGCACATCGATATTTGAATAATTCCTCAGCATTTGTTAGTAGTGGATCCGTCTCTGACTCTATAAGAAAACGAATTAATAAAGATATACTCGATAGTGGCCATCCAATTGAAAAATTATTTGAGCAATTATTTGCCATAATTTTATGGAAGGAAAAGGAGGTGCCCACAGAGTATCATTTATTTCTGTTATATTCAGATTCGAAATATCTAAATAGAAGAGTAGAAATCTTTGCCAGAGTAATGGAAGGATATTTCCGATTCAAATTCAAGCTGCAGGGAATAAGAGATTATATGACGATTACAAGGACTAGAGAGCGTGATGAACCACCTCCCCACCTAATCAGAAAGGCCATCCCTATTATAAATAAGATTTTGAGTTATGCTACAAGCTAAAAATGTTCTACCAGAACCTAAGAGAGCTTCTTTCCTATATACAACCAGAAAAATATAATTATCAAGTTACTGAAGTGATGTTTCAGGCAATGGAGAATTGAATGTTTTATATATTTGATTTTAAAGTGCTAAAATGCTTCAATTATTTAAATGTTGTAAAAAAATGAAACTCACAGGATACCTTAAAATGAATAAGTCATTACCCCTCAAAAGTGGCTGCTTAAATCAATCATTTATTTTTTCAATTAATGGGTTTAAAGGAAGAATATACACCCCGGGATTGTGTATTGGATTTAAGGATGACGAAATGAATTTTAACAAAACATTAGAAGAGCCATCATGCGAATATATGTTTCGTGATCCAATCCATTGGGGGTATATAGTATCATGGCCAAATGGCAATTCACGCATTTCCTGTTTAAAATTGGAAATAGATATTCCTTCCAAAATAAATATTGATGATATAAAAGAGAATCTTTTGTCAAAAACAAACAGTTGGATAGCCAGATTTGAGGTAAATGTATTTGCTAAACATTTACTATTTGGAAGATTTAATATACAAGTAGAAAATGAAGATCCCACCAATTATGCATACTACCATTTGAATCAAGCATCCCAAACTTACCAAAAATTAACAAGTGATACAATCAGATCCGTAAGTATAAATATTCACGATAATTTTTTGAACCCCAGTGAGCTAAAATTAATTGTTGATAATACAAGTAGAAATTTAGAATCTAAATTAGAATACCAACTTCTGTGTGAGTCTCAATCCGCGCTGTATAATGGTGACTATAGAAAATCAATTCTAAATGGTGCAACTGCATTAGAAGTATGTCTAACCAGAGTATTGAAATTAAATTTACAAATTAACGATAAGAAATTATTATTAAAATTTCTTAATATGAATAACTCAATATCAAAAAAAAGAGAGATTCTTTCTGAATTCACACCATTAAAAATGCCCTTAGAAAAATACCAAGTGGATGTTGAAAAGATTAGAAATAGTGTTATTCATGCAGGATTTGAACCAAATAAAATACAGGCAGAAAAAGCATATAATATTGTTGCTCGTGCTATTAATCAATTAATTAATGGCTTATAAACAATCTAACTTCTTGCTTTACACTATAAAGGAATAATCGTATAATCCAATCCTGCGATCTCTGGATCTCTTAATTTATTTTTCTGCATCTTGCTATTTACTAATCTTTTTTGTTTCATAGTCCCGAACACACAAATTAATCTCATAATAGCATTAATTTAGTTCATATCCCATTCCTTTTCAATTATGGTTTCTTCCCCTTCATGTTTGGCTATTTCATTAATCAACTCTGTAGGGTTGATAACAGGTAAGGGATATTGTGATAAAATATTCCCTTTCAATCTTATAGATGTAGCTCCTCTTATCATCAGAATACACATGCCCAATAGGTGTGATAACAATTCAGTTTCTACCTTTATGATACTTCCTTCCTCCCAAATAACCTTTAGTTGAACTTTGCATAAATAATCAGTATGAAATAATATCAGCTCCTCCTCTTCCTCTTCTTTAAACTTCAATGAATATTGAATGTGTATAAAAAAAAGTATATAGCCTGGTAACTCATATGACAGTTGAACCGACCAGTCATGATGAACTTGATTTTCCTCTAAGTTGTTACCAATAAAAAAATCAATATCATTGAGTTCTAACCTCACTTCATTGATAACTGGAATCTTATGCAACATCATTATATTTTTTACTAGGTGGATTAGTAAACTGTTCTTTTCTATCAACGGGGCCAGTATAGCATTTTGGATATGCTTTCGGGTTATTAAGATGCGTTTTTAAGCGCACAATATTAGTGTTGTTTGCTTTTATAAATTTTCTACCCAATTTCTCAGCATCTAATTCCAATTGTTGAAAATCAATATATGCGGATTGATCATTTTTATCTTTTTCAATCACAGCATTCAAATCCTTGAAATATATATACGGAGCTTTGCCAACCATGGTTGCAAGATTGACCAATTTTGAAATTCGATGGTCACTACTTCCATTTAGCACTTGGGATATATATCCTTTTGTAACGCCAACTAATTCGGCCAATTGAGTTCTATTTAGTTTATGCTCATCCATATAGTCCTGGATAACATTATATAATTCCGTTTTTATATTCTCAATCCAATATTCAGGAGATCTCAATAGGTCTTCTCTAGTTATTCTGTGTTTTGATTTTGAGCTTGCCATGATCCATAATTTGTTTTAGTAGTAGTTTTCTTAATGCTTTTATTCTATTGATGTCTTTTTTTTGATTCTTTTTTGTACCACCTAGGCAGATAATTAGGCCGTGTTCCGGTATTTTTATATAATAAAGTCTATGATTTCTTGATCTTAATTCGACACAATTTTTCAAACCCTCAATTTTTCTACGCTTACCGTGTGGAAGGTTTCTACCATCACATAATTGTAAAATACTTGATGCCAATGATTTAAATTCTGAATTATATTGTGTTTCCAACCTTTCTTCAAAAGCGTGAAATTGGTCTATCCCTTCATTTATTAGATTGTAAAACTGAATCTTTGAAGAGGAATAGATGTTTTTATGTAACGCAAACTTATGCATAAAGTTTAGTAATTGCTAAACTTTTGTAGATTAATATTTGATTTTTACAAAAGTTCTTTACTTTATTGACTAATAAGTAATCATTTTGATAAAGTAATGATAAGCATTATTATTGTATTTTGTGTGTTAGAGGTAGATTCAGCTATTTAACTTGCGAAAGAAGTAATAGTAAAAATCAATTCTTAGTATACAAACATTATTGTACTTATAAACTCATGAATGAAAAATAAATCACTACCTGAGGCAATTAAAAATGAACTATTTTCAAATTCACTAGATATCAGTATTGATTATACAGAATTAATTATTGATTCTAATCTTTCAAATGAAATTCTAAAAGATATTCCATTAGTAAAATCTATATATGCTTCAGCAAAGATAGTTGGTTCAATTAGAAATTTTTATACTACTAAGAAAATACTAACATTTTTAAAACAGTTTCAAATGGGAAATATTGATTCTGATAAATTAGAAAAATTCAAAAATGAATTCAATGAAAATGAATCATATTCTGGGAAAGTGATTAATTTAATTATTCAAATGAATGATAGATTTATAGATGCATCAAAATCAAAAATATTTGCAAATCTTTTTATTAATTATATAAATACTAATATTGATTGGAGTGAACTAATAACACTAATTTATGTTTTGGATAAAATTCAACCAAGTTTATTTGAAGTGATGCATAAGTACTTTACTTCTGGTCTCGTTGCCCATAATCCAATTATAAGTGAGATTCACGAATCTTTATGTTTTTCTTGTGGTATTGGTTATAGATCTGGTACAGCCTTTTGGATAAATATATTAGGACAAAAATTGTATGCGTTTGGAATTGCTGAATCATTTACTTCTTAGTCATCTAATACATTCACTGTTAATGCCCTACATTCTCATAGAAGACTAGATAGAAACAAATTAATTATTGTGGAATAATCGTATAACCCAACCCTGCGATCTCCGGATCTCTCAATTTGTTCTTCTGCATATAAATATTGGTCGTCTCCAGGCTCTTATGCCTGTTTTGATCTCTGACCGACATGATATTCACATTTGACCTGGCCAGATGTTGATTGCCTGTATCTTTCCAACTGTACAAACTTAGTCCCTCAATGTTATTGAGTAACCCTGACCTTTGAAGTGTTGTCAATACTTTTTTGTGTCGTTTGTTCATAGTGTTATGGCTTATTGATTTTGTTGGATGGGGTTCTCCACCGGTACCAAATATCAAATAGGGTCCGGGATATTTTTCCAAGCCCAAACCCCTTAACCAGGGCATAATAATATCCGGCAATGTCAAAATCGCATCATCCCAATTTTTTGTGATCGATCCAGGCATTTTGATTATCCCATTATTGATATCAATATCACGAATCCGTAATCGTCTGGCCTCGATGGGTCTTATAAAGCAATGGTATAATAGAACGATTTGAAGAGCCAAAAATCGATCTGTCTTAAAAACGTGTTTTGTGATGATGGCAACTTCATCATGCGTAAAGGCCCTTCTTATTTTTTTCCCTACTTTTCGTTTTTGGATCCCTACGAATGGATTTTTGTCTTTATCAATCATGCCTCTTCTGGCCATTTCATAAAACAGAGCTCTCATACTCACTATGTAATTATTGTAGGTCTGAGGTCCAATATTGCGATGTTGGACAAGGTGATCCAGATATCTCAATGCATGATTATTAGAAAACTCCCGGACCGGCATATTTTCAACTTTTTTGGATTCTATATAATTTAGAAAGACTCGTTTCCGGCTTAGATAGACTTCCCTAGTCTTCTGCCGATCAGATAACATCTTTACGTCAATAGCTGATTTGAAAGCTTCGCTCAGGGAGAAAACCTCATACACATTTTCAGATCTATAAATCTTCAGTTTTTCAAAATGACCTGCAGCCAACTTTTTGTTGATCCTTTCTATGTGTTGACTAGCATGTTTTTCTCGATCACGTTTATTTTGGACAGATGCCAGGTTGAAGCTTTTGCGGAGTCGATGAACTATCTTTTGGTCAAGATCTCGTTCATACCATACGATATACCAATAAGCAACACCCTTTACCAGGCGAGCCGGCGTGTAATCAATGTTGTGGTATTCAGAAACAATACCAGGGGAAGAGTTTTCGAATTTGCTCATACTATTAGAAATTTATTTGAACATATTCGAGTGGTAAGTCGATTTCAAATTCATTTCACAATAGAGCATGGCCGAAGCCAAGACTAAAACGTGTCTGTCAGCATTCTGTCAGCACATTTCAGGTGATAAATACGCTAAACAATTGATACTCAAACGTTTAGCGCGGTATTTAGTACCGATGGGGGGAATCTTTTTGCCTCATAATTCTCTATTAATGATCTAATATCTAATCACTTACACATGTGAATATGTAATAATTTGTTGCTTTTTTACGGAAATTTGACAAGATACTGACAGAAATGTTAGTCTCTGAAAGCACCGAACCCCTAAGGATTTATCTGCTTATTGAAAGGACTAGAGCGACATATATAGTAAGAATTTAATCATACTTACCAATGAGTTCGAATTTATACCTTAACTCTTCCTCGGAAATAGTGGTGCTCCACCCAAATTAGGATCTTCATCCGTCAACTGTGCTTCTTCAAAAAAAGCTTCCATAATTTGTTGCTTACTATCGAACCAAGTACAGCGCCATTTTTGAGATGCTTGATGAAAAAATTTAACTGTCATTTTTGGTCCCCCAGATTTAAGCCATACGATTTTTCCTTCTTCTAATTTCATATCAATAAGTTTAATGTTAGAAAATATTATCCCATTTTTCCCTTCAGTACCTTCAGCTCACCATCCATCATTTCCATCTTTTTATCCATATCTCTAATTTTCCTAATTAGCCCAGATATGTCCAGTTTAATTAATGGTATATTCTCTTCTGAGTCGTTTAGGTCTTCTGGTAAATCTTTTAACAACATGGGGCCATACCCCATAATTAACCAGGTCGGATTAACGCCAAATGATTTGCAATATGTTTCCAATTGTTGCGATTTCATTTGCTGCTGACCATTTTCCATTTTAGAAATAGCTCCAGGAAACACACCAATTGATTCACTTATATCCAGTTGACTCAATCGCAAATATTTTCTTGACTTGTTTAGTCTTTCACCAATTGTGGAGTCCATCATAATTCAATTGCTTATTATTTAGATTCTTTCTAAATATTGATAATAATCGAATTCTTATATTCGATTATAGAATTATAAATGTGTATTTTAATACATTTGTGTAAGAATTAGTTAAATAGGGTTTGCTCAAAAACAGAAAACATCTACGTAAATAATTAGATATCAGTAAATTAGTTCAAATAAAGATTACTAAAAAGTTGTCTAAGT
>JAADIB010000467.1 GCA_013151565.1 Chlorobiota bacterium | reverse complement strand
AGTATTGCGCGGAGTTATTCGGCAAAGAGGATGCTTTATTTGTTCCAAGCGGAGTGATGGGGAATCAGCTTTGTTTAAACGCGCAGACACAACCCGGTGATGAAGTTATCTGTGATAAGAATGCTCATATCTTTCAATATGAATCCGGCTCGCCTGCAATGCTGAGCGGTCTTTCGTTAAATTTAATTGAGAGTGAGAATGGAATAATATCACCGGAACAAGTTGAACCGCTGATCCGACCCACGAGCGCTTATTACATGCCGCAGACAAAAATTATAGAGGTGGAAAACACTCACAATGTTGCCGGCGGTGTTATTCAGCCATTGGATAATATTAAAGCATTGAAATCACTTGCCGATAAATATTCCTTGAAGATGCATCTCGACGGAGCGAGATTGTGGAACGCTTCCGCTGCAACGGGTATCACTGTTGCAGAGTACTCCTCGTATTTTGATTCTGTTTCTGTTTGTCTATCAAAAGGGTTGGGCGCACCGGTTGGCTCGGTTATTCTGGGCGAGAAAGATTTTATTGCAGAAACCGTAAAAGCTGGGGCGGGGGAATGAGACAGATCGGGATCCTGGCTGCTGCAGGACAATATGCAATTGAAAATAATTTTGATAAGCTTGCTGAAGATCATGAAAAAGCCAAACTGCTTGCCGAACATATTGCCGAGCTTCCAAATGTTGAGATTGATTTAAGTTTAGTTCAAACTAACATAATTATGTTTACGCCAAAATCAATGACGGTTGAGGATGTTCTTGCAAAATGTAAAGATAAAGGTCTGCTACTGGGTCTTGGTAGTGTTGGAGTGATACGAGCTGTTACTCATCTTGATATTTCATTCGAAGACATTGATTCGACGAAACAAATTCTAACCGAGGTATTTGGTGGATAAAGAATTTGATATCTCAACGTTTAAGCATTCAATAAAAGAGAAAGTGAAATTCCACGAAGTTGATATGATACGCGTTTTAAATAACGCTGTATATCTTAATTATTTTGAAGATGCACGAACAGAATATTTGCTGGACTTAAATTTGAAATACCAGCTAAACCATTTGATCAAGGAAGATTCCTTTTTTCTTATGAGGCGAAATGAAGTTGAATATCTTCATCCGGCAACTTTTAATGACGAGTTGATCGTTTATACAAAAATGGAGTGGGTAAAGAATACGAGTTTCGGCTTTAGACATGTGATCAAAAATGAAAAGACCGGTCAAGTTATTGCTGTTGGAAGTGGGATTATGGTTTATATCAAAGTATCCACGAAAAAGAAGCAGCCGCTACCGGATAATTTTGTAAAAGCAGTTAAAGATTTTGAAGGCGATAGTTTAAAAGTTAGTGAATAAGAAGATTTATTACAGAACTTAAAGTTTGCGAATGTAAACAATTAACTAAAGTATTTATTGCATAAGTTTTGAATTAATCATAAGTTAGATAGGGGGTTGATAAGAGAGATGATAATTTAGGAGGTTCAGAATGTTAAGATCGTATCTGATGGTTTTTGCATTACTTCTTTTTCTTTCCTGCAACACAACCGAAGTTGATTACAGTAATTATGATATTCAAATTACAATGAATAATAGTGACTTTGTCTATAAGTCAGATGTCCTGCCGCATAGTTTCTTAGTAAATAAATCTAAAGGTGATATCTATCTGCCCGCCTCTATTTACGTCGGCTTTGAGAGAAAGCAGGATGGACAATGGGGTGAGTTTACATCTTGGTTTATAATTGACGGAACTACTTCATCAATATTACTTGCACCCGATGATAGTATCGGTACGTCAATCGGGCTTCCGTACTTTTACATCGACAGTATTAAAGTTCCCGGGGAGTATCGGTTTAAGTTTTTAGCTTATTCCGATGAAGAGTTGAAAAATCTCTTGCCCGCGAACATGTGTACGTCAAGCTCATTCTTTATTCATAATTAATTTAGCGCAGAAGGATCATCTTTTTTGTTTGTGAAAAAGAACCTCCGGCAACCAATTTGTAATAATAGACCCCTGAAGATAAATTGGAGGCATCAAACGAAATTGAATAATTGCCTGCATTTTTATGCTCATTAACAAGAGTTGATACTTCTCTGCCCATTGTATCGAATATTTTAAGAGTAACAAAGTTGTCAACGGGAACAGCAAAATTGATTGTTGTTGTCGGGTTAAATGGGTTCGGGTAATTCTGACTCAACACGTAGGAATTTGGAATTTCTCTATCATTATTTTCAATATCTGTCGGGATCTTTTGATAAACTCTAACATAATCTACAGTAAATGTATCTTGAACTGTCGCACCGTTTTGAATACTATCCGGCAGATCTTTCCAGTAGTATGGTTCAACACTTAGTATGATATACTCATCAATACCGGATAATCCTTTAGTTGTTGAGTAAGTAAAAACGTCGTTCACATAAAAAATGTAAATATCCTTTGTCCATTTAACAGCAACAGTAACATAATCCGATACATCGTTTACAACAGAACTGTGGCTTCCCCAACCTTTCAGTACACCGTTATCATCGCCCCACCAAATGTTATGATTCACTTCGTATCCAAGAGTATCATAAATAACATTCTGGTTTTCATCCCAGCCGGTCATTATCCTTCTTACTCCTCCGGTGTATTCATAAATATCTATCTCGGCGCCGGTTTCGGAGGGAGGACCCGCCTGATATGCTGTTGGACATTGAAGCCAAAAAGAATCCCATGAAAGCCTCTTTCCGAATTTAGCGCGGCATTCAAAATATCCATATGTAGTATTAAAAGTTTCATGTGTACCGATCATTCCGACATAATAATTGTTGCTGTCTGTTATTGATGTTGTTATTAAAAGATTTCCTTTCCCGTCCAAGGATATTGCATCTTTTGTCATGGTGCCTCCACGTCTTGAACCCAAACCTCTGTAGTTCCATTTTGTAGTATCCAACTTAGTGCCGTCAAATTCATCATGCCAGACTAAGCTATACCCTTCTTTCTGTGCATATAAGTTATTGGATAGAATCAGGACAAATAAAATCAAAATAAAGTTGTTAACTAAGCTTGGTAATGATTGTTTCATAAATTACTCCGAGTTAGAATGGGTTAATCAAATAGAAAGAATAATTCTAAATTCTAATTTAGCGATTAAATAATTGATCGTCAAAAATACAAAGGTTGTGACCAGTTGAAATAATATTTTTGAATTAAGAATAATTAAAATTTAAAATATCTTGAAGAAAAGGAAATGATTGGTTATTATTAGCATTATTATAATAGTCATAGCAAATGAGGGGCGCATGAAATTAGTATTTGATATTGAGACAGTCGGTTTCGATTTTGATACTTTGGAAGAATCTCAGCAGGAATTCATACTCCGCTATGCTGATAAAGAACCGGATGAGGATTTAAGAGAACAAAAAAGGGATGAGGCAATTAGGTTTTTATCACTCTATCCGCTGACCGCAAAAGTTGTTGCAATTGGAATGCTGAACACCGACACCGAGCATTCGATGGTTTTGTATGAAGGGAGTGAAGCAGAGGAGTGGGAATCGGAAGAGCGGGATGTAAAATATTGCTCGTACTCCGAAGCTGAAATGCTCCAGCACTTTTGGCAATACGCAAAAAAGGCTGAGACAGTAGTAACATTTAACGGGCGAAACTTTGATATTCCATTTATAATGATTCGCTCGGCAACTCTAAAGATAAAACCGACAAGGAATTTTTTGAAGAACAGATATGACTCAAGATCTCATGTTGATCTGCTGGAGAAATTAACTTTTCATGGTATTACGAAAAAATTCAACCTCGATTTTTACTGCAAGTCATTTGGGATTGAATCTCCTAAATCGCATGGAGTTTCCGGTATGGATGTTAAGGAATTGTACAGCGCTGGAAAGATAAAAGAAATTGCTACATATTGCGGACATGACGTTAAAGCAACATACGAATTGTACAAAATATGGGATGGATATTTAAATTTGTAATGAACAAGACTTACTGAAAGTATCGTGTGTTTATTTCAGTTTTCGATAACCAAATTGTTTTTAGAAACATTGAATAAACATGCTCAATTTTCTCAAGTGAAAAATCTTCTTCATCCCGATCAACAAAATTGGCAACAATAAATTTAGATAAATTATTTTCATCCAAACCCTTGATCAGTTTTTTATTCATAATATCATTTACCAGATCAATAAGTTCACCGATTGAATATTCCCAAACAATTTTTTCTTTTCTATCTTTTATCAGAGAAGCAATTGCAAGATGATCAATTTTTTTAATTTTCACATAAGTGTTTTTAGGTTCGGCTGGTATCTTTTGAGGTTTTGCTCCTCTCTGTTCAATAAGTTTAATCTCATTCTCTATCAGCAGTGTGAACTTCTTATAATCAACAACTTCTTTTGTCATTAATGCTCTTAGTTTGCCTTCACTCGGATTTCTTTTTTCCCATGGATTGTTCTGTAATTCAAATTGTCTTCTGATAAAAGTTTTTAATTCTTCGCAGTTTCCTTCTATCTGGATATTATCAACTGCATACATTCTAAGAGGAAGGGTTTTACTCGAATCGAAGCATCGAATAATTCTTTGGAGTTCTTTTTTCAGCTTATATAAGTAGCCGAGTTTATCCTCCTTTGTATCAAACATTTCCAAAGAAAATAATATTTGATGGTGATTATAGTTTCCAACAATCATTTCTCAACTTCCACTTTATCGAATAAAATTGGATATATACCTTGGTGAAATATATATCCTTTGATAATATTCTTGCAAAAAATATGCCTGAAAAGAGAAAATATTTTACCGATGTAATAATTACAAAGTGTGATTTAAGTCACAATTCAAACTTTTTTTGAGTAATTATTTCATGTAATTTTATCCAAAATTTAGTGAATATTTTTCGGTAAATGTTACTGACTAATTAGTGTTTTTTAACTGGTACATGTACAATTTTTATAAATATGTCTTATTCCGTTTTCAATCATGTTCTGCAATTTTTTCTTTCTGCAAATAACTTTTTATATTAAATACCGGATAAATAATTAGAGGCAATAAAAGCAACTAAATATGAGGTTTAATAATGGATAATGATTTTAGTAACAAAAATATTGTAATAACCGGAGGAGCGAGCGGAATTGGAAGATTGATGGCTAAATCTCTAGCAGCTAAAGGTGCAAATTTGATTATACTGGATATCAACCAAGCAAATCTTGACAAAGTTGTGGGTGAGATAGTAGATGATGGTAATAATGGTCACGGATATATTTGTGATGTTGGAAATTTTAGTGAAGTTGAAGAGGTAAAGAAAAAAATATCACACGAGCACGGATTTGTTGAGGTACTAATAAATAACGCCGGAGTAATAACGGGAAAATATTTTTTAGATCTGTCGCCTGAGGAAATTGAAATGACAATTCGTGTTAATACATTAGCCGGAATTTGGACAACAAAAGTTTTTCTTCCCGAAATGATTGAGAAAAATCGCGGACATTTGGTTAATATAGCTTCTGCCGCCGGGTTGGTCGGTGTTGCCAAAATGAGTGATTATTCTGCGAGTAAATTTGCTCACTTCGGATTTGACGAGGCTATCCGTATGGAATTGAAGCAGATGAAAAAAAACATACACACAACCGTTATTACACCATACTTTATTAATACGGGAATGTTCGATGGAGTAAAGACGCGTTTTTCATTTCTGCTGCCGATAATGGATGAGAAAAAAGCAGCGGCGAAAATTGTAAAAGCAATTGAAAAGAAAAAAGAAAGATTAATGATGCCTCCAATGGTATATACGCTGTTCCCATTAAGAATGCTTCCGGTTCCTATTTTTGACTGGGTAGCTAATTTTATGGGCATTAACGATACAATGAAAAATTTCGTAGGAAGAAAGGGGAAACAGTAATGGAAAATCAAAATAAGACTTTATCGTATAACCCTGCAAACGGTGAACTGATCGGGGAATCAAATCTCAATACAACTGATGATCTGATAAGGATGATAGACGAAAGCAGGAAAGCCCAGATAAAATGGAGCAGCATTTCTGTAAAAGAAAGAAGCAGAAGGATATTAAGAATCAAGGACTATCTCGTTGATAATATTGATAAACTCTCTAAAATAATTTCCGATGATAACGGAAAAGTTAGATTTGATGCGCTTGCAACTGAAATTTTCCCGGCAATTATGGCAACAAAATATTATGTTAAAAATGCCCCCAAATTTCTGAAGCCAAAAAAAATTCCGAGTTCATCAATTGTTCTCATTAATAAAAGATCGTTTGTTAGATATGAACCGTTCGGTGTAGTAGGGATAATTTCACCATGGAATTATCCGTTTGCAATTCCTTATTCCGAAGTTGTTATGGCGCTGCTGGCAGGGAATGGTGTAATTCTCAAAACTGCAACAGAAACTCAACTTGTTGGTAAAGCTTTAAGAGATGCAATAAATAGCGCCGACCTGCCGGAAGGATTATTCCAATATATTAATATACCCGGGCGAGTTGCAGGTGAAGCATTTCTAAAATCTGGGATTGATAAATTGTTTTTTACAGGCTCGGTTCCGGTTGGAAAAGCATTAATGAGAATTGCATCGGATACTTTAACACCGGTTTCCTTGGAACTTGGCGGTAACGATGCAATGATTGTTTGTGAAGATGCTGATATTGATAGAGCGGTGAATGGTGCTGTTTGGGGCGGACTATCCAATGCAGGGCAAAGCTGCGGCGGAGTTGAACGGATCTATGTCCATCAGAATATTTATGATTCATTCATGCAGAGACTTAAAGAAAAAGTTGAATCACTAAGGGTAGGCGATCCGAGTAATTTTGAAACCGATGTAGCTGTGATGACAACGGAAAAACAGTTGAATACTGTAAAGCTTCATCTGGATGATGCATTAAAAAACGGTGCGGTTCTTTATGCAGAATCAAAAGCTGCGGATAATTCAAAAAATATTCTCACTCCCAAAGTTTTAACCAATGTAAATCACAATATGATTATGATGAGAGAAGAAACTTTCGGACCTCTGCTCGGTGTGATGAAAGTAAAAAATATGGATGAAGCTGTTGAGTTAGCTAATGATTCTTCACTTGGATTAACCGGTTCGGTCTGGTCAAAAGATCATAAGAAAGCTATTGAGATCGGAAAAAAAATTAAAGCCGGAGCAATAACAATTAATGATCATTTAATGAGTCATGGTATTGCTGAAACTTCGTGGGGCGGATTTAAAGAATCGGGGATCGGCAGAACTCATGGTCAGCAAGGATTTATGGAAATGGTTGAAGCACAGTATATTATTAACGATATTCTGCCCGGTGTAAAGAAAAAAAAATATTTGGTGGCATCCATACAGTAAAGAATTGTACGAGGGGATGAAATCTATCATTTATTTATTTTATGGTAATACTATTTCCCAGAGAATGAAGAATTTAATGAAACCGCTGAATGTATTGCCGAGAATGTTTAAGAAATAGTTAGATATCAACTTTTGTATCATTCTCGATTTCTGCAAATCATTTTTAAAATAAATTTAAACCTTTTGAGAATTATTGTTGTCTAAGATGAAATAATTAAATTAAAAAAACGATATGAATGTAAAAATAATTTTAGTTACATGGTTGTTTTTAATTGGCGTTATAGGCTGCGGTTCATCAGAACTTGTGATAAGCAATATGGCAGATAATATAACTATTGACGGAGATCATGAAGATTGGAACGGGAAATTAAAATTCTTTGAAGATGAAAAAGTTGCACTCGGTTTCCAGAACGATCAAGAAAATCTTTATTTCTGTTTGGTCACGTCCGATAGACAAACAGCAATGAAAATAATGCTGTTTGGTTTAACAGTGTGGTTCGAACCGGAAAACGGAGATCAAGAGATTGGATTACAGTATCCTAAAAAAATGGAGAATATATCACCTCGCCGTTTAATGAGAATGATGGGTAATAAAAGAGGCAAATATGATTTTGATACTACTATTAATACTATCATGCAAAGTCAAGGTGAATTTTCACTTATTGATGGTGATGATGAAATTATTTATTCTTCACCAATTGGAAACAACAATGGTTACAAAATAAAAATTGGCGGTACAAATCAGCAGTTTGTTTATGAAGCAAAGATACCGATTGGTAATAATAGCCTGGCACAGTTCCCAATAAATATTTTTCCTAATGAAAAGGTAGAGATTGAAATAGAGACCGGCGAGATAGATATGAGTGTAATGAGAGGTGAAGGTATGCAGCCTGGTATGGGAAATGGAAGCGGTATGTCGGGAGGAGGACCAGGTGGCGGCGGTATGCGCGGCGGCGGTAAAGGAGGAAGAGCTGGCGGTGGTTTAACTTTCATGGAGAAATTAAGTTTGGATGTTGAATTGAAACTGGCGAAGTAGTATAACGGTTTTAATATTTATTGCTATCTGTCTTTGTTTT
>JAADIB010000196.1 GCA_013151565.1 Chlorobiota bacterium | reverse complement strand
ATTATATAGCTCAGAATACAAAAACGATTTTGCTTTATAGTGTAATATTCTGGGCGGTTGTTTTACAGCTTGTGATGTTTTTTACTAAAGCTAATATTCTAAAATTTATTGTATTGATAGGTACATTTGCCTTAGCATTAGCTTTTGCTGCAAACGATCTTGTAAACTTTATCGGCGTTCCCCTTGCCGGGTTAAGTGCATATTCAATAGCAAGTAATTCTCCGGATCCGGTAAATTTATTAATGACAAAGTTAAACCAACCGGTTGAAACAAACTCTTTGTTGCTGCTGATCACCGGGCTGATAATGGTTGGCACACTTTGGTTCTCTAAAAAGGCACGGGCGGTTACAAAGACCGAGATCAATTTGAGTAGACAAACTGACGGCGATGAAAGATTTGAATCCTCTGCGTTAGCGCGAACTATTGTGCGCAGTAATGTAAGAGCAGCACAGAACCTTAGAAAGATGCTGCCTGATTTTGTAATTAGAAATGTTGAAAAAAGATTTCAGAATGGAGATACGACAACAAAAGAAAAAGATGCGCCTGCATTCGATTTAATAAGGGCGTCGGTAAATTTGATGGTTGCGAGTATTTTGATTTCTTACGCAACTTCTTATAAACTTCCTTTGTCAACAACTTATGTTACTTTTATGGTTGCAATGGGAACCTCATTTTCCGATAAAGCTTGGGGAAGGGAAAGCGCTGTTTACAGAGTTTCCGGTGTGATCACAGTAATTACGGGATGGTTCCTTACGGCGCTGATCGCATTTTTTGCTTCAGGGTTTGTTGCCTCAATAATGTTTTATGGTGGAGCGCCCATTACATTAATTCTAATACTCATATCCGGTTATATCCTGTATAAAAATCATTTACGCCACAAGGAAAAAGAAAATATTGAAGAACAGGAAAATGTGGTCGTTAATACTGAATGGAGTTCGGAATTAGAAGCGGCAAACAGTTTAATGAAAGAATGTGCTAAAGTTTTAGAAGGCTCTTCAGATGTAATATTAAGCTCAATAGAAGGACTTATTTCCGAGGATAGAAAAATATTTTATTCTGCCGATAAACAGCTTAAGCAGGAAAAGAAAAGAACAAACAACTTTATAAATCATTCATTTGAAGCCGCAAAACTTTTAGATGAAGAAAACCTCAAACTTGAGAGACGGTATGGGAAAATAATAGCGGCGCTGCAGCAAATTTTTACCAATACTAAAAGTGTATACATCAATAGTTCTACCCATGTCGAAAACACTCACTATGCACCCGATGGGGACCAGGCTGCCGAGTTAAAAGAACTAAGTAATGATTTAAAGAAACAAATTGATCTAACTTCAAAATATCTTAGAAATTCGGAAGAGAAAGATATTTCTGAAATTGAAAAAATTACTGAATCACTACAGCAAAAATTAATAGAGTATGATAAAAATCAAATTAGAAGAATTAAAGAGAAAAAAAGTTCTACCCGGAACAGCAAACTTTATTTTAGTATAGTTTCTGATTTTGAAAACATTTCAACCCAATTACTTGAAATTGCAACTCTTTTCAAAAAAAATTATAGAACAATCGAAAAAATTGTTACTGAAGGCGACGAGAACATAACTTCGTAATTCATCAATCAAATATTCAGAAAACCCCGTATCAAAAGATTGATAATACTATTTTCTCCATGTTGGAAAAAATAGTATTATTTTATGTGTTAAGGTTTAAATCAATTTATCTATCAGACTAAATGGCTTCTAAGAATAAAAAGATATGTTATCACTGCGGATTGGAATGTCCGACGGATGATATTAGGATCAACGACAAATATTTCTGCTGCAACGGCTGTAAAACAGTGTATGAAATGCTGGAAGCCAATGATCTATGCAGCTATTATACAATCGACGAAAACCCCGGTATATCCAAACAGGATGAGATCAAAAGAAATTTTGATTTTCTTGATGACTCTGATCTAAAAAACAAACTTATTGATTTTACCGACGGAAAAGTTACAACCGTAACTTTCGATATTCCCCAAATGCACTGCAGTTCTTGCGTTTGGATATTGGAGAATTTATACAAATTCAATGACGGAATTACTTTTTCGGAAGTGGATTTTCTTAAAAAAACACTTTCCGTAAAATTTATTGAAGCGAAGACTTCTCTTAAAGAAGTAGTTGAACTTCTGGATTCTCTTGGTTATGTGCCTAATCTTAATCTGGATGAGAAGAAAGAAGATAAAGTAAAAAACGAGTATAAAAAACTCTATTATAAAATAGGCATTGCGGGGTTTAGCTTCGGTAATGTAATGCTTTTGAGTTTCCCGGAATATCTATCATTCACTGATAAAGTAACTTCAGATATGCAGATGATATTTAACTGGATAAATATTTTTCTGGCGCTTCCGGTTTTCTTATACAGCGCAAGTGAGTATTACATTTCTGCTTTTAAGGGATTAAGAAATAAGATAGTTAATATTGATGTTCCTATTACTCTTGGAATTTTTGTCCTCTTCTTCAGAAGCATGTATGAAATATTTATAGCCGGTGGAGTTGGCTATCTGGATTCAATGACAGCATTGGTATTCCTGCTATTGACCGGCAAAATATTCCAGAATAAGACATACGATGCAATGAACTTTGAAAGGAATTATAAATCCTACTTCCCAATTGCCGTAACCATTATGAAAAACGGCAAGGAAACAACTATCCCGGTTGATAAATTAGAAGTCGGGCAGAGAATAGTTGTAAAGAATAATGAATTAATTCCTGCTGACGCAATTCTGATCAGTGAACAAGCGCATATCGATTACAGTTTTGTTACAGGGGAATCTCAGCCAGTAGAAGTGATCAACGGTGATATGATATATGCAGGCGGTAAGGAGATTGGTGAAGCAATTGAAATTGAAACGGTAAAAGAAGTATCCCAAAGTTACTTAACACAGCTTTGGAACAGTAAGGCTTTTGATAAAAAACATGAAAGCAAAATTGATACGACGGTAAACTTTGTAAGCAAATATTTTACAGCAATTATTCTTACAATTGCTTCTATATCCTTTATCTACTGGGTTTCAACAGATATGGAACTGGCTTTTAATGCGTTTACCGCAGTGCTTATAATTGCTTGTCCATGCGCTTTAGCTCTTTCTACGCCGTTTACTTTAGGGAACGCTCAAAGAATTTTCGGGAGAAATAGATTCTATGTAAAAAATACTTCTGTAGTTGAAAAATTATCCGAGCTGACCTCAATAGTTTTTGATAAAACAGGAACGATAACAAAAACAGCGGGAGCAAGTATTGAATTTGTGGGAAAAGACCTTTCGGAAGAAGAAAAACAATTAATAAAAGCCTTAGTCAGAAATTCTTCACATCCGCTGAGTTTAAAAATCGCGTCACTCCTGAAAATAAAGTCAAACATAAAAGTCGAAAATTACGAAGAGATAAGCGGAAAGGGTATAAGAGGAGTTGTTGGCGATCATTCAGTAAAGATCGGCTCGTATTCATTCACTTCGGATCAAGAAACAGAAAAAAACGAAGCACCTGTTGCGGCTACCAATGTTTATGTTTCTATCAACGACAAACAATTAGGATATTATAAAGTCACGAATATTTATAGAAAGGGATTGAAAAGAATTATAAATTCCCTGAAAGAAAAATATAAATTATTCATTCTTTCGGGAGATAATGATAGTGAAAAAAACAACCTAATGGAGTTCTTCCCGGATGAAGAACATCTTTATTTTAACCAATCTCCTCATGATAAATTACATTTTATTGAAAATCTTCAAGAACAGAATGAAAAGGTTCTGATGATAGGTGATGGACTGAATGATGCAGGCGCATTGATGAAAAGTGATGTTGGAGTTTCAATCTCGGAAGACATAAATAATTTTTCACCTGCCTGCGATGGAATTTTGGATGCAAAGTCCTTTAAATATTTAAAAGATTTTATTAACTTCTCCTATACAAGTAAGAAAATTATTATAACTAGTTTTATCATATCATTTTTTTATAATTTAATTGGTATTGGCTTTGCAGTTCAAGGTACACTTTCTCCAGTTGTTTCTGCGATATTAATGCCAATAAGCTCAATATCAATAGTAGTGTTTACGACAGTGTCTACAAACTTAGTTGCAAAGAAGCGGGGATTCTTATAATGTCAGCAATGTTGATATTAATAGGATTTTCTTTAACTGTAGCCATTATCTTTTTGGTTGCGTTTTTATGGGCGGTTAAAAGTGGTCAGTATAAAGACAAATATACCCCTTCCATACGAATGCTGTTTGATGATAAGAAGCCAAGCGACAGCAACAACGATAATCACGATAAAAAATAAATTAAATAAATAATGAGGAGTACCTTGCATGAATGTTGAAAAATTCAGTTATGATAACCAGATAGTAAAATTATTTGTGATTGCTACGGTTATTTGGGGAATTGTCGGCATGACAGTCGGTGTATTAATTGCATTTCAAATTTATATACCAGCGTTAAATTTTGATTTTCAATACACTACATTTGGCAGAATGCGTCCGCTGCATACTAACGCAGTGATCTTCGCATTTGTCGGTAATGCTATTTTTGCCGGGATTTACTACTCACTGCAAAGATTGACAAAAGCTAGAATGTATAGTGACATACTGAGTAAGATCAATTTTTGGGGATGGCAATTAATTATTGTTGCCGTTGCGGTTACTTACACTTTAGGCATTACAACATCCAAAGAATATGCCGAAGCCGAATGGCCTATTGACATAATGATTACAATTGTTTGGGTTGTTTTTGGCATGAACTTGATCGGCACCCTGATCAAGCGGCGGGAGAAGCATATGTATGTTGCAATATGGTTTTACATAGCAACATTTGTTACAGTTGCCGTTCTGCACATTGTTAATTCGCTTGAACTTCCGGTATCACTTTTTAAAAGCTACTCTGTGTTTGCAGGCGTTCAAGATGCCCTTGTAGAGTGGTGGTACGGTCATAATGCAGTTGCGTTCTTTTTAACAACGCCCTTTTTGGGTCTTATGTACTATTATCTTCCTAAAGCGGCAAACAGACCTATTTATTCATATCGGCTGTCGATACTACACTTTTGGTCGTTAATATTTATTTATATTTGGGCTGGGCCTCATCATTTGCTTTATTCAGCATTACCTGATTGGGCTCAATCACTTGGAGTAGTTTTTTCGTTAATGCTTATTGCGCCATCTTGGGGAGGTATGCTTAACGGCTTGCTGACTTTAAGAGGAGCTTGGGATAGAGTTCGAGATGATCCTGTCTTAAAGTTCTTCGTGGTTGCTGTAACTGCTTACGGTATGGCAACATTCGAAGGACCGATGCTGGCATTAAAAAATGTAAATGCTTTGGCGCATTTTACCGATTGGATACCTGCTCATGTTCACATAGGTACTCTTGGCTGGAACGGTTTACTGACATTTGGTATGCTCTATTGGTTAGTTCCAAAAATGTGGAATACAAAACTTTACTCTAAAAAACTGGCAACTTCTCACTTTTGGATTGCAACTCTGGGAATTGTTGTGTGGGTAGTTCCAATGTATTGGGCAGGCATAACACAATCATTGATGTGGAAAGAATTTACTCCGCTCGGTGTGTTGCAGTATCCAAACTTTCTGGAAACGGTGCTTCAAATTGTCCCGATGTATATGATTCGATCAATTGGCGGCTCAATATATTTAACCGGTGTGTTAATAATGGTTTACAATTTAGTTAAAACTGCTAAGCAGGGAAATTTTGTAGCAAATGAAGAAACCGAAGCGCCTGCATTAGGGAAAATAGAAAAAGAAAAGAAAACGTCTCATCGTTGGATCGAAAAACGACCAGTCCAATTTGCTGTTCTCACAACCTTTGTAATTTTGATTGGCGGTCTTGTAGAATTTATTCCAACATGGTTAATTAAATCAAATATTCCAACCATTGAAAGTGTAAAACCTTATACACCGTTAGAATTGGAAGGACGTGATATTTATATTCGGGAGTCATGTAATTCATGTCACTCACAATTGGTGCGTCCATTCCGTTCAGAAACCGAAAGATACGGTGAGTATTCGAAAGCTGGTGAATTTGTTTACGACCATCCTTTCTTATGGGGGTCAAAACGTACCGGACCTGACTTGCACAGGATAGGCGGTAAATATTCTAATATGTGGCACTATCTTCATATGCAGAATCCAAGACAGATGTCCCCAGGCTCTTTGATGCCAAGTTATTCTTGGCTGCTTGAACAGCAATTGAGTACGGATTTAACTCCAACAAAAATAAATGTGATGCGTACGTTGGGGGTTCCATACAAAGAAGGCTATGAAGATCAGGCGGTAAGTGATCTTCAGTCTCAAGCTCAAGATATAGCAGACGACTTATTAGAAAGCGGGATAATTGTTGAACCTGATAAGGAAATTGTAGCTCTAATTGCTTATCTGCAGAGGCTTGGAACGGATATTAAAGTTAAACAAACTGAAAATAAGTAGGAAAAAATATGCTATCAAATTATTTAACCTCTATCGAGAATGTTTCAGTTTTTCCAATAATAGGGTTGCTGATATTTTTCACAATTTTTATTGTAATTGTGATATGGGTTTTTAAAAAAGACAAACCTTATATGGAAAATCTTGCAAACATTCCTTTACAAGAAAATGATCATGTAAAAATAAATGATGAGAACAAAAATGAAAAATAAAGTTAAATTAAATTTTATATCTGTTTTATCACTTTTGCTTATTTTCAGCACAACATTATTTGCTCAAACCGAAACCGGAGTAGATAACAGTGATTTCGGATCTATGTTGAAGATAATAGTAGCGATAACTGCGTTTTTAATTGCGCTAGTATTGTGGCTGGTTCTTGTTTATGCCGAAAGTAACGATAC
>JAADIB010000348.1 GCA_013151565.1 Chlorobiota bacterium | reverse complement strand
TTTGTCGCTTTCAATAATAGCTTCAATTACTTTCATATTATCCACTGCATCTTGAAGTGGTGTTGGAACATCCGTATTGTTAATGACAGCAAGGGCAAAAAGATCAGCTTGAATCGTGTATTGATCGCATGGTTCAAAGATAATCTCTTCCGTTTTATTATTCTTATGTAAAAATATTTTTGACGGTTTATTCGCAATCGGGTTGAAAGGTATCTGAAATTCTATTTTGCCTTCAGTTCCATAAATTTGCGCTTGCTGTCTATCCTCTAAACGAATAGAAGAAAAGAATGCCGAAGTCGCTTCTTTAAATTTCATTATAGCGGTTGCTGCAGTATCAATACCAAATTCCGGATGATACTCAATACTGCCGAAAACCGTTTCCGGCTCTGAGTTATAAATAAATCTGGATAATGAAATTGGGTAACATCCAATATCCATTAAACTGCCGCCGCCGTATTCTTTTTTATTTACAATGCTGCCGGGATTATCATCAAAGAAAGAGAAAAATGATTGAATTGTTTTTACTTTCCCTATTGCACCGCTCTCAATAAGTTCTTTAACCTTTATCCATTGAGGATGATGCCTATACATGAAAGCTTCCATTATTTTAAGGTTAGGATGCCTCCGAGATTCTTCCAATAATTTTTCTGCTTCAAGACTGCTGAGTCCAACCGGTTTTTCTACCAGAACATGCTTGCCCGCTTCAAGTGCTTTAATTGCCCAAGGGACATGAAGATGGTTGGGAAGCGGAATATATACAGCTTCTATTTCTCCATCTTGAAGGAGTTCCTCATACGAACCGTAATATTTTGGGATATTCAACTTCTCTGCAGCATCTTTTGCTTTGTCATAGCCTCTGGATGATATTGCATGCACATCACAATATTTACTATTCAGCATTGCCGGAATAACATGGTCAGTTCCTATATAAGCTGTGCTTAATATTCCCCATTTAATTTTTGTGCTCATTTACATTTCCTTTTTTTTAATGTTTCTTATTAATTTAAATTCACAATTATTTTGTTATTATTTCATCAATCATAAAACTGTTTGATTTTCAATTCATTATTCGGATCAACAATTCGCAGATAAAGTCCCCAGCTAGCGCCGACGTTCTCAACTTTAACTAATATTTTATTAGTTCCCTTTTTCAATTTTACTGTCATAATATCTTGATCTGCTACAGCGCCACGCCCTGCATGTATATTATAAACTACTTTATTATTAATCCACATTTTTGCTCCGTCGTTGCTGCCGATGGTCACTCTAACTTCTCTATCATCCGGACTTATAACTTCTGCATATGCGTAGGCAATTCCTTCCGCTTTAGGATTTACAGCAGAATTTCTTTTACTAAAAATAGAGATAAAATTTAAGTATCCCGATGGCGGGGTATTTTCAGTTTCCCATTTAACCATTCCCCTTTTACCCTCGTATGTTTTAGAGAAATTAATTTCATTCTCGGGAGGATAAACTTCATTAAGTCCAACTCCATAATCAAAAACACCAATTACTTCCCAACTTCGGATAAAACCTTTTTTAGTTTTGTGTATTTCCCACCAATCATGCAGAGGTCCGGGTTTTTTCAATACTGATAAATTAGCAAACGAGTCTGTGGAACCCTCCAACTTGAAAATTCTTAAGGCATTTTCGCGCAACATCATTTTTGCGATATCAATAGCTTCACTTTCTGTTAAATATCTGTCACGAACTTTTTCTATCAGAACTTCTGCAATAATTTGTCTTGCCATAACCGAATGAGCATACACCGCTTCAACAAAATCATAATCTCCGCCAAACGCCATGATCTTATTTGCAGGTACACTCTCAATCCATTCGTGTAAATACCGCTTACTGTACGACGGCGATATCACATACGCCCAGCACATATCAATAAAAACATTGGGGAAGTTCTTAGCCAGTGTACCCAATTCAGCTCCATAAGGATAGCTTGCATGAAACAGAATAAAATTTACATCTGGATATTCAAAAAATAAGTTAACTAAATGAGTAGGATTTGAATTTGTAATAATATTTCCATTACCCGCATGAAGTCCGGTATGTATTTGAATCGGCAGATCAAATTCATCAACTAAATCCAACACTCTGTGCATCATATAATCCTGCAGCGCTTTTATATCCCCAGAACTCACTTTCGAATTATTCATAACGGATGCAAATACTTTTTCAGCTTTCTCTTTTGAAGTATTATCATACCTAAGAATTCGCTTGTAGGCAAGAGCAGATTTCACACCGACCATATTATAGTCAATTCCTGCCGAGAATGCTTTTCTAAGCGCGGCATTATAGTCATCAAGCGAATTAATAGGTGTACTATATTGTTTTCCCAAATCAATGATCTCTGAAGCGGATGAAATCAATATAAAATTATCGAACCTTTCAACATGACGGTAAAAATCTTTATCAAAAATGTTATGCCCCATATCCATAATAGACAAATCTATCTTAGCTTTTTCTTTCAGCACATGTTTATATAACCCGGGTTTATTTGCTTCCCTCATTCTCAAAGTCAATTCTTCTATCGTCGAATCACTTATATCAGGAACGCCGTATAAATCACGGGCAGCTATTAAAGGCACACGTCCATAACCGGTACTCCGCATTGCCCTATAGAACGGTTTTAATAGTTCCCATCTGTCGGATAGGGGAAAATCATTTTTATATATAATATCGATCAACCCTTTATCATTACTGTTTGCCGAGGAGATCAGATCTTCTTTTGCATAATGTCTAAATAAGTAAGTAAAATCAATTTTACCGGTAGCTTGCAAACGACTTTCCTCAGTTGCCAAATGTTCGTGCGTATCAATGATTTTAATTTCGTTTACTGCTGATGTGATTCGATCCTCAAAGCCAGTTTTTGGTGTGTCAACAATCTGAACTTGAGAAAATATTGAGCTAACAAACAGAAAAGTAAAAAAAACTGCAATTACATATAACATTATTATTTCCTCCTACCTATGTATCCTTATTCTCGCCGGTTAAAGAATTAAGCTTAGAATTGTGTGATCTTTAAATCGTTCTTGGGATCAATGACTCGTAAATATAGACCCCAACTATCCCCTAAGTTTTCTACTTTAACTAAAATTCCATTTTTCCCTTTTTTAAGGTTCACCATTAATGTTTCTTCATCTGCAAAAGCATGCCGTCCAACATGTAATTTATAAACGACCTCATTATTGACCCACACCTTTGCGCCATCATTACTACCGAAAGTTAATTTTACTTTTCTATCATCAGGACTAATGATCTCCGTATAAGCATAAGCAATACCTTGAACCCTGGTATTTATATCGGGATTTCTTTTACTGATAATAGCACCAAGATCTAGATAACCGGACGATGGGATATTTTCAGTTTTCCAATTGATAATGCCTCCTTTACCGGTATAACTTTTATTGAATTCAAGCTCTCTTTCCGGCGGGTAAACTTCATCCAATCCTGCTCCCATTTTGAAAGGACCAATTACTTTCCAACTACGGACAAAGCCAACATTTGAATTGTGCAGCTTCCACCAAGCACTAAGAGTATCTGATTGTTGTATCACTTCCATAGTGTATGCTGCTGGAGATTTCCTATTATCAAGATTAAATATCCGCATGGCATTATCGCGTAAAATCTTTTTTGCAATATTGATTGCTTCATTTTCGGTTAAATATCTATCCCGAACTTTTTCGATCAATACTTTTGATATAACTTCTCTAGCCATTACCGCATGAGCATAAACGCCTTCAACAAATCTATAATCCCCGCCAAATGCCAATATCTTATTTGCAGGCACTGTCTCAATCCATTCGTGCAAATAACGCTCACTGTAAGATGGAGATATTACATACGACCAAGTCATATCAATAAATACATTTGGGAAGTTTTTAGCTAACGTGCTTAACTCACCGCCATAAGGATAGCTGCTATGCAATAGGACAAAATCAATATCCGGGTATTCCACAAATAAGTTTACAAGATGAGTAGGATTTGAATTAGTAATAACACGTCCTTCATTACCTGCATAAAGTCCTGTATGAAATTGTATTGGAAGGTCAAACTCATTTACTAGATCCAATACCCGATGCATGAGATAATCCTGCAATGCTTTTACCTTTTCGGAACTTATATCAGACCTATCCAAAATTGAGGTAAAAACTTTTTTCGCCTTTTCCTCCGGAACATTATCATATTTCAGAATTCTAGAATAGGCAAGAGCTGACTTAACGCCTACCATTCCATAATCTATTCCTTCTAAAAATGCTTTTCTTAGTATTTTAAGGTAATCATCTAAAGAATTAATCGGCATGTTATATTTTAACCCGAAATCTTTTATCTGTGCATAAGATGAAACGAAGATAAAATTATCAAACTTTTCTACATGACGATAAAAATACGGATCATACTTCTGATGCCCCATATCAATAATAGCTATATCAATTTTGGCTTTTTCTTTTAAGACGTACTTATACCAACCTTTTTTATTGGCTTTTTTCATTCTGGAAGATAACTCTTTTACTGTCGATTCATTAATATCTGAAATCCCATATAAATCACGTGCAGCAATAAGAGGTACTCGACCATAAGAAGTACTTCGCATCGATTCATAGACCGGTTCTAATATTTTCCACCTTTCCAATAAAGGGAGATTATTATTATAAAGTATATCTATAAATTCTTTTATGTTTCCCTTATTTGCAGAGACAATATCAGCTTGTGCGTAATCTCCAAATAGAAGTGTAAAATCAATTCTATCGGGAGCTTGCAAACGCTCTTCTTCGGTAAATAAATGTTCATGTGTATCGATGATTCGAATTTCGTTCACAGCAGAGGTGATCCGTTCTTCGTAGTTGGGTTTCGGGGGATCAACTATCTGGATCTGTGAAAGTATTGAGCCAACAAATAGAAAAATAAAAAAAATAGTTATTGAATATCTCATGATCAATTCCTCATTTTAAAAGTATCATCTTCATTGTTTTCATAAAACTGCCTGCTTGCCCGCCGTTAAGCGTGGCTGCCATTCTATAAAAATATAAACCGCTTGCAAGTTCGTTAGCGTTAAAGTTAACCTCATAATTACCAGGCTTTTGTTCTTTGTTTACAAGTGTTGTTACTTTGCGACCAAGAATATCGTAAATATTTAATGTTACTAACACACCCCTGTCGCTTCGCTCCTTCCCCTCCTGTCTGCCGTCAGGCAAGGCTCGAAAGGGGATTGAGGGGTGTGTTACACTAGGGATGGAATATTTTATCGTCGTACTTGGGTTAAACGGGTTTGGATAATTCTGCTTAAGATTAAATTCATTAGGAACGAAACCTAGATCATCTTTAATAACATCTGTTAATTTTCCAAAAGTAAATAATTTTCCTCCGCCGCTGCGCAATTCAACATCAAATACAGATTTACCTGAACTACTATCATTTTCAACTGCTTTCCACTCTTTAGCGAAAACATCAAAGTATTGCAGACCATCTGCTGTGCCGTTTAATGTTATAGTTGCAACAGTAGAATCATTATAATTTTTATTCATCAGTATAAAGTAGTCTTTATCATTGCTGTCTTTGAAGTATCCTATCACCAGATCAGCATTTTCAGACACCGATCTTACAATTCCATCAAGCGGCAGTGTTAACTCAGGAGATTCTGTCTTGGAGTGATATACACCTTTTGAGTTAAGACTTATTATTATATCTCCAATGTTATTAATCTCTTGATTTAATTTTTGAATTGACGCATACAATGAGTCACGGTCTGGAGAACCGGTAAGTCCCCATGAGCTATCCCAATGAAACCAGACAATTCCTTTGGCGCCATAAGCTAGAGAAGTATAAACAAGCCATCTGTGTTCGGCTTCACTGGGTGTCCGCCAATTTAAAAATGATTGGGGAGTATCGTTTGTACCAATAGCCTGAATAATATTACAAAACGGAATATCGTAAGCCAACGACCATTTTCTGATGATGCCAAGATTGTTAAAATACCCGCCGCCGTCATAACCATTAAAGAAATGGTAATGATCGTAGCTCAAGATTTCCGGTTTTACAATATCAAGGAATTGCTTAACATGCTCATCGTATGTTGAAGTTCCCAACTGCTTATTATTTGCATAGGTTGGAAAGAGATTGATATAGCTTAAACGTGTTGGATCTTTTTCCCGGAGATAGCTCACAACTTTACTCAAATTATCAAAGGCTTTTGCATTCGGTTCATCTGTCAGATAATATCCCAAAACTCCTTCTTTATCTTTAAATGTGCTGATCATACCATCCAGCTTTGCAAGATCATCCGGGGTTAGTTCATCTGGCACAGTATTATCCGGCGCTCTAAGATATTTATTTTCACCGATCAGACTTCCGGCTCGCAGTTGATACTCCATTCCATATTGCTCTGCTAAAGCAGCAGACGCTTCGTTCGGCGCTATCGCTAAAACCATTTCAAAATTTGCATTGGCATAGTAATCATAAGCATCTGTTGTCAGCGATGGTGATGACCAGGCGCTTAGGAAAAACTTATTCTGAACCCAATATTGATCTGTAACATTCACTGAAATAACTTTTTCGGTTGTGTCGGTTTCGTTAAACAGCTTTAGAGTGAGATCATATTCTCCAAGACTATTAAACATGATAGTCCAATTGAGAGTATCTGTAAGTTCTTTAAAAACAATCCCATGATCATTTTCAATTGATCCGCTTACTAAAGTTACCCCTTCGGGTAAAATTAACTTACTGCTTAACCTTGTTGCAATGTCGCCTTCATTTCTGATCGTAGCAAAAAGAGGAACTTCCACATTCTGCTTGATGACTGGATTGAAATTAGTTATGGTAGGTTTGGGTCCCTTACGAACAATTCTGATATAATCTATCTCAACTTGAGAGCCTACTGTTGGATTAAATCCTAGACTCATGATCTTAGTAATTTTTCCAGCCCATTTATCATTCAAATAAACAGGAAGCTCGAATTCTTGAAAAGTTGAATCACCCGTTGTTTCAAAAGTTACAAAGCCCCAATCTCCAGTGTCATTAAACCAATTAAATTTCCCAGAGGTTGCTCCTGGAATTTTCATTCTGATTTGAATTATTCCATAATCTGCAGCTTCAAGTTCAAAAGGCTCGCTGCTCACAAAAGGGAACACATTTGCAACTGTTGCTTTTAACATACCATTTTCAACAAGGGAATCTTTGAAATTATTGCTTAAAATAATTCCTTCAAAATTGCCATCCTCATTAAACTCCCAAGCTTTTCCAATCTCCTGAGCATTAAGCCCAATTGTAATAAAGAATAATAAACTTAAAAGTGTCGTTTTAATTATTGAAAAATCTCTCATTTTTTCCTCTATATTCGATCAATTAATATTCTATATATAATTTCAGATTTAAGCTTAGTTACTTGAGCAATATCATTTTCATTGTTTTTATAAAACTGCCCGCTTGCCCGCCGCTAGGCGTGGAAGTTATCCTGTAGAAATATAAACCGCTTGTTAAACCATGCCTACCGGCAGGCAGGTTGCTTGCATCAAACTTTACTTCGTAATTCCCGGGCTTTTGTTGTTTGTTTACGAGTGTTGCTA
>JAADIB010000117.1 GCA_013151565.1 Chlorobiota bacterium | reverse complement strand
CTACAAATATTTATTGTTAAAATGACAAAAACTTGTAGAACGAATCTCCCGATTCGTTTTAGTATCTATATCTTTTACTTTGCTTTGAGCGAAAGAGGACTTTCGCTCTACAACTTCAAGCTAAATACTTTGGATTAAAATAATTCCATTCCCATTCATCAATATCCTCACATAAACCCGCTTTTACCGGATTGTTCAAAATGTATTTAACAATTCTTCTTAACTCCTTTTGATCTCTTACAACATGATCATAGCTTTCATGCTGCCAAAACTTCCCTTTACGTTTAAGAATCTTGTTCGCTTCGCGAGAAGTGTACTTCTTAATATCTTGCATTATTTTTGACAATATGTAGAACGAATCTCCCGATTCGTTTTGACTATCTATATCTTTTCCTTTGCTTTGAGCGAAAGAGGACTTTCGCTCTACAATTGGGAAAAGGACTAAATGAATATGATTTGGCATAATTGTAAAAGAAATAAGATCATACCTCTTCCCATCATAATAATGTAAAGCATCGTTAACAATTTGAGCAATCCTATTCTCACCTAGCCACTTGTGACCATATTTGCAATCATCTAAGATGTTCTCATATTTAGTAAAGTTTATTCTTTGTAATTCATGATATTTATTTCTTTGAATTTTATTATTCTTTAAACTTGATATCATTTCTAAACCTTGTTCATATTCCCTTTTAATTTTTTCATAAATCACTTTTGGAATTGTTCCAGCAAGACGAGTAGTAATAAAATATGCATAGCCCTCTGGTAGGTAATGTGGTAAATTTCTTTCGTAATAGACCATAATCGTAAGTTACACAATTAAAATTCTATATATTAATTATATAGCCAATATCCTGATTGGCTATATTGTTACTTTATAATATTTTCAAAACTAAATCAAGCGAAAGAAGACTTTCGCTCTACAAATATTTATTGTTAAAATGACAAAAACTTGTAGAACGAATCTCCCGATTCGTTTCTGTTTTAATTTATAGAGCAATATTGGATAATCTTAATTTCAGTTTTGTTTCATCGTTACAAAGCGAAAGAGGACTTTCGCTTTGCTAGATAGAATTGATATTCTTAATTAAATGACCTTTCAATCAGGAGAAGCTCCCTTCCCTTCAGTTCTGTTATCATAAAACCTTGTTGTAGGATATGCGAAATCAATATCTTCGTGTTCGGCAAATCTATCCAAAATTTCCTCCCAGATTGTCTGCTCTATTCCCCTTCTTTGTTTTACATGGCAGAGAAATCTCATGGTTAATAAAACTCCGCTGTCTTTAACCGATGTATAAACTATTGGAGTGAGTGTTTTATAAATTATCATAAATTTCTTTGAAGCCTCTCTGATCTGCCGCTGAGTTTCTTTGCTTAAATTAGAAGCATGTTTATTCAAGACTTCCGATAATATTTGTTTCGCTTTTTTCCAATCACTTTCAAAAGTAACAAGAACGGGAATTTCGTTCCATATGTATTCAAAGCCTGCAGTAAAATTTGCCTGCCACTTAGTAAATATCAAACCATTAGGAATATGTACTATTCTGCCGGTACTCTGGTCGGCGTCAACCCAATTGCCTATTTCCATAACGGAAAATTGAAACAGCCGGATATCTATTACGTCTCCTGTAACATCATCGATCTGTACCCTATCGCCGACAATCAGCGGTTTTCTGGTAACAAGAAAAACCCATCCGCCAATGTTTACCAGCATATCCTTAAAAGCAATTGCTAAACCGGCGGAAAGTAATCCTAAAAATGTCCCGATCGATTCAAAGATACCGAACCACACTTTTGACAGAAAAAGTAATCCTATTACCACCGTGGTTGTTCTAAGTGTTTTTGTCCAAAAGTATCTCTCTTTGTAATCATCCAGTCTTTCGATTATTGACTTGATTATAAGTATTCTAATGATCCAAAGGATAAGAATTATTACAAACGACTTAAATATTTGTGTTTGTAAAACCGGGGAGATCCCAACAATATTTTGGATAAACTCTGTAATATTATTTACGTGTTCTTTCATCTTATTCCAATCATTCTTTTATGAATTGCGTAATTCTTTCGTGAAATTCAGCATTGCCATGTAGTTATCGTAATTAACATACTCAGGAATGCTGTTGCCCGACCCTATGACATATCCGCCGTTATACCCGGCAGCTTCAATATTTTTCTCAATGACCGCACGCACTTGCGCCGGTGTGCCTCTTGCGAGAAGATCAACATCTACATGACCTATCAAACAGAGTTTATCTCCGTATTTCTGCTTTACTTCTGCAATCTTCATTGCTTTCGGTTCAATTGGATGAATAGCATTAACACCGCAGTCAATTATTTTATCGAACACATCGTACAAAACACCGTCCGTATGATAGATGAGCGGTTTGTTATACTCTTTTGCTAAATCTCCTATCTTTTTTAACCATGGGAAAAAATATTGGTCAAGAATATCGGGTGAAACCATCAATCCGTTTGTGAATGCAATATCATCACTGAACCAAAGAACATCTACGTTATCATGCTGTGCAAAAACCTCGAACATGCTTACAACAAGTTCACCTAATACATTATTCAATCTGCCAATAAGTTCCGGATTTTCAAACAGAGTAATTGAAAATGTTTCGAACCCCATCATTTCCCAAGTCATCGTAAAAATATCACCATACTGACCGATCACTCCCATTCCATCAGGAAGCAGAGGTTTAATCTCATCTAATCTTGAATAATCAAAATCACTCTTGGAAGGGAATTTATAATTCTCAAATCCCTTTTCATCGGTAATAACACCCTTCCCTTCCGAAGCCCAGTTGAACTGGGGAGTTCCGTCATCTTTTATTTCTACATCTTCCGTGTTCATACCAATTTTTGAAGGATTAAAATCAGCAACCGGCTGAAGTTTCACATAATCATAACCTGCTTTCAATGCAAACTCAATTTCATCTTGAAGATTTAATATTGGTCTGCCGATAAATCGTTCTTTTATTTTCGGATGAATACCAAGTTCAGCAGTAGGAATAAAATCAGCTTTTTCAAGTCTAAGTGTTTTTATTAGCTGCTCTATATCAGGTTTCATGCTTATACCTTAACTTCTGGATATAAAGCTAATAAAACTTTTTCCGGTGTGATCGGAGCATTATAAAACAACTCTAAATTAGGATCAAAAGATTTCATTGCATTTAGGATAGCAAAATAAACTCCAATACCATACATAAACGGCGGTTCTCCTATAGCTTTAGAGTTAAAAGGTCCGAACCGATTTTCAGAATTTTCCAAGAACTCAATTATAACTTCATCGGGAACTGAATATATATCAGGAATTTTATAGGTTGAAAGCGTATTAGATTTTAGCTCACCATTCGCTGACTGTACAAGTTCTTCCATCGTCATCCAGCCGATCCCCTGCGCCAATGCGCCTTCAGCCTGACCCAAGTCAATCAAGCGATGGAGTGACTTACCGAAATCGTGTACTATTTTTACTGAATCAAATTTATAAATACCCAGCAGACAATCAACCGTAACTGTTATAAATGACGTTCCGTAAACATGATATGCAAACGGACTGCCTATATTTTTATCCCTGTCAAAATAAATATCAGGTGTAGCATAGTAAGCATGCGAGCTAAGATTTGTCCGCGATAAATATGCCGCTTGAATTAGTTCATCCCATCCAAGATCTGTTTCCTGACCTTCTAAATAAACTTGTTCATTCTCAATAGATAGCTTCTCGGAATCTTTAGCGTTTAATTCTTGTGCTGCAATAATTTTTAATCTTTCCAAAATATTATCACAAGCAATTTTTGCTGCATTACCGTTAAGATCGGCTCCGGTACTTGCTGCAGTCGGTGAAGTGTTTGCAATTCTTGTTGTATTTGTCGTTTCAATCTTTATTCTGTTTTTCGAAATTGAAAAAGTACGGGAGCAAACTTCAATTATTTTTTCGTTCACTCCTTGCCCCATCTCAACCGCTGCGGTACTTACTCCAACGCTTCCATCGGTATAAACATGCACCAATGCACTAGCTTGGTTAAGGAATGAATTTGTAAAAGATATTCCGAAAGAAATAGGCATCACTGCAAATCCTTTTTTGAATCTTTCATTCTGCTCGTTGAAATTTCTCACTTCTTTTTTGAGTTTATCCAAATTGAATTTCTCATCTGCAGTTTGCCATGAGTTAACAGCTTGTGCATTCTCCACTTTTTGACCGTAGAAATAAACGTCGTTATCAGCAATTAAATTCTTTTGCTGAAGGATATCAACATCAATTCCCATCACATCCGCAGCTTTATGTAATGCAGCTTCTATTACAAACATACCTTGCGGTCCGCCAAACCCTCTGAATGCAGTATTAGGCGGAAGATTTGTCTTACAAGAAATCCCGGTAGCTTTTACGTTCGGTATAGCGTAACAATTAGCTGCATGGAATAAAGTCCTTTCCAGAATTGCGGTTGAGAGATCGGCAAATGCTCCGGCATTTTGATAGAATGTTACTTCGTATGCTAAAATCTTTCCATCTTTTGAAAGACCAATTTTATAATCAGACGAATATGGATGACGCTTGCCTGTTATTTTCAGATCATCCATTCTGGATAAGACCAGTTTAACCGGTCGGTTAAGCTTATACGCTGCAAGCGCTGACAACACAGCCCAAATTGTCGCTTGATCCTCCTTTCCGCCAAATCCTCCTCCTAGTCTTAGAACATCCACCTCAATTCTGTGCATCGGGATATTCAGAACATTGCTAATTGTTCGCTGTACTACAGTCGGGCTTTGTGTTGACGAGTATATTTTTAATCCGCTATCCGTTGGCACTGCATAAGATGCTTGTGTTTCAAGATAAAGATGTTCCTGACCGCCGGAATCAACCTTCCCTTCAACAACCACATCACATCCGCTCCATGCAGAATCAACATCCCCGCCAGAGAATATCTGAGGCGGTCTTATCAACAACCCTTTTTCATATGCTTCTCTCGGATCGGTAACTACAGGAAGGTCTTTATATTCAACTACAATTTTGTTCGATGCTTTTTTTGCATTCTCTTTTGTGTCTGCAATTACAAGAGCAATCGGCTCACCTATGAATTCAACTTCATGTTCCGCAAAAAGCATTTCATCCTTGATGATTCCGCCGATCTGATTTTCTCCGGGGATATCATTCGCAGTTAATATATCAGCAACTCCCTCAGATTTCAAAGCGCTTGCATAATCTATATTCAATATTTCTGCATGAGCTTTTTCAGAATAGAACAGATATGCTTCCAATGTCCCATCCAACGTTGGGAAATCGTCAACAAACTTTGATATTCCGGTTACATGATTTTCTATATCTCGTTTCATAATTTATTACTTTATTTTTAACCCGTCATTCCCACATGTTTTTAGTGGGAATCTTTTACTCATCATAGATTCCGGCCTGTCTGCCGACAAAGGCAGGCTAAAAAATTGCCGGAATGACAACTACAATTACATATTTATAACTACCATTAATATTTTATCAGTTTCTAACCTCCGAGGTCTTCAAGTCCTCGGAGGTTTTGTAAATTAAATTATATTACAAATCTTCCACCGATATCTTATCAGGAAACAATTTAATAAAATGACTCTTAAACATTTGCTTTGCTAAAAGTCGTTTATATTCTGCACTTCCTCTCACATCGCTGATCGGAGAGATCTCTTTGTCAATTATTTTTAAAGCACCCTTAATTGTTTCAGTATCCAGATCTTTTCCTTCCAGATAAGCAGAAGTTTCTTTCAGAAACAGTGGGATAGGAGCGACACCGCCGATTGATAATCCGCAAGATACTATCTTCTTATCTTCTAAGCTTATGATGAAAGCTGAATTAACAGAAGCAATATCAAGATGAGTTCGTTTGGATACCTTTTCAAAATTGAATAATGTTTTTCCCTCGGGAATTTGAATTTCTATTTTTTCAATTATCTCGGTTTCAGACTTTGCAAGCGTTTTATATCCGAGAAAAAATTCTCTTAACGGAACTGTCCTATTATCATTTAGATGAAGCGCTGTATTTAACGTAAGTAGAATAATTGTCATATCAGCAATGGGGGATGCATTTACAATATTGCCAGCAATAGTTGCGCTGTTTCGTATCGGTAGAGAGGCGATCAGTTTATTCACTTCTTCAATGTTCGGAATTAGCTCCTTAATAACATCCGAATGAGCCAATTCTTGAAATGTCGTACTTCCCGTAATGAAAATACTATTTCCCTCTTTATATATCTTTTCCGCAGCATCAGCTGATACGAAAACCAGATCTTCATTCTTTAGATCATCTTCTCTTTGAACATATAGATCAGTTCCACCACCAACTATAAGAGTTTTATTACTTTCTTTAAGTTCAATTATTTCAAGTCTTTTTAGTCGTTCCTTTATTGTGCTGAAATATTCCGGGATATATTTTTTACTTATTAATTCTGTTATTACGTTATCAGAATTATCGTAGAGTTTCATCTCTTCAACAATATCATTCAATGCTCTTTTTATCGAAACATAACCGGTACATCTGCATACATTCCCGGCGACAGCATTAATTGCAGAATCAATATTCGGTTTATCATTTTTTAATAAATATCCGGTTGTTGAAATGATAAATCCCGGCGTACAAAATCCGCACTGGCTTGCATTTTCTTCCGTGTAAGCATGCTGAACCGGTGTAAGCTCGTCAGAATTTATTCCTTCAATTGTTACAACATGTTTGCCGTTCACTTTTCCAATCGGATAAAGACAAGAGTTGACTGATTTATAATGCAGTTCATCGTTTATAATTTCACCTATCAGAACAGTGCACGCACCGCAATCACCTTCGCGACAGCAGCCTTCCTTTGTGCCGGTCAGCTTTGCATCTTTGCGGATGAAATCCAGAAGTGTTTTCCCCGTTGCTGATTCAACACTTAACTCTACATTATTCAGTATGAAGTTGATCTTTTGAGCCATATCCTATTCAGAAAGTTTACATTTAAATTATTTATAATTTAGCTCAACTACAAATCTATTCTTAAAAGGCGATTGATATTCAATACCGATTTTGTCATAAACAACTTTTGGAATTCCAATATCACCAAGAAGCAGTTTGCCGCACTTCTCCTCCGTTAATCCGGTCTTTGGTAATGCCAGCGTTAAAGTTATATTAGTATGAAAGTATTCACCATACGATTCACCTGACGTTGAATCGATCCCTGATGGAACATCGAGTGAAATCTTCTTTGCTGTCTGACTATTTGCCCAGTCAATAAATTGCAGCGCTCTTCCCCTTGGATTATCGGTTAAGCTATATCCAATTATTGCATCAACAATTATATCAGCTTTCGTTTCGTCA
>JAADIB010000042.1 GCA_013151565.1 Chlorobiota bacterium | reverse complement strand
GCTCTTAAGGAAATTCCTCATTTTTATATTATTAGTTATTTACTCAAATAGTTTCTAGGAAGTTGACATGTACAAACCCATGAAAAGATATAAACTCATTCAGTTAACAATTCTTCTTGCATTAATATCAACATTTCTGCTGACGGCTTGCAAAGATTCGCCAACGAGCAATAAACTTCAGTACCCGCCGGATAATGAGTCCAAAGTTACTATTACACAAGGTGTATGGGGTAATGTGTGGTTTTGGGAAGGGAACTTTATGCCGATTGTCGACCCCGATCATGCCAGGATAACTCCAGTTATTAGAAAGATTTATGTTTATGAAGCGACTAATGACAGCATGGTTGAGCGATCAGGGATTGGTCCATTTTTCAGCAAGATAAATTCCAAATTAATTACAACACTCTCTTCCGGTATTGATGGATTTTACCAAGTGTCTCTTCCGCCCGGTAAATATAGTTTCTTCGTAAAAGAGGATTCACTATTTTATGCCAATGGCTGGGATGGAGAGGGTGATATTCTCTCGGCTGTAGTTACGGAAAATAATATTGTCAAGAATCAAATTGATATCACTTATAAAGCAGCTTTCTAATTTAATTATGTTGCCTAACTCAAACAGCAGAACAATTAAAATTATCGAGCAATTCAACTTTTTAAATTTATTGAGTTGAGATGAAAATATATATTACTCTCTTAATGATTATTTTTTATCAAGTGGAAAAGAATGCATTGCAAAAAAGAGGAATCTATTGGATCTAACTGCTTTATCTTAACATTTTCAATAAGACCAAATATTTTTATGGCATTATTTATGTTAATAATCTATAATTAAGCATTTTTGCAAGTAGAAGTAAATATTATTAGTCAATTGTATAATAGTTAATTCTTTATATACTAAGAAGATACAACTATTATCTAATAATTAGCTTGACAAAAAACTTTTAAGAAATTAAATTACAACACTGTTTTTACGAATTTAGGGGATCTGTTGAAAAAGTTTATTCCGATTTTAATTAGCATAGTTTTATTACTCGTATTTAATTCATGTTCCGTTTTTGAAAAATCAGCAAAAAACGAAGAACCCACCGTTAAAATTGACTCAACCGCATTAGATCCATCGTTACTTGTTAACGAATTAATGGAAGAGGCTCGATTAAAATATATCGATGCTTTAGCTAGTCAGGATATTGAGTTTACAGAGGGAGCGATCAAATCATACGAGGCAGCGTTAAAGATCATCAATAGACTCAGCTACTATCCTTACATTGAAGAGAACGATGCTTATAATGAGCTTGAAAATTCTATAGTTGAAGATTATCAAAACTACTTGAACTCATTGGATAAAATTCCTCCTAACCTTTCTATCTCTGCCTATGAGGAATGGATGAATAATGCGGCGCCGGAGTTGACTCTGGAAGATACGCTAAGCGATGCTGATGACAGTTCCAATGCAAAAGTAAAAGACATTATTGTAGTTGGTGACTTTCCTCTTGAAGTAAATAGATATGTGGAAAAATATATCGAGTATTTTACCGGTAAAGGCAGACCTCATATGCAGGTATGGCTTGAACGCTCCGGGAAATATTTTCCTATGATGGCAAAAGTTTTTGCTGAGGAAAATGTACCGCAGCAATTGATCTTTTTGAGTATGCCGGAAAGCGGATTGAATCCGAAAGCACGCTCTTGGGCTAAAGCAGTTGGCATGTGGCAGTTCATGAGATATACCGGTAAAATATATGATCTTAAAATTGATTTTTATATTGATGAGCGTAGGGATCCGGAGAAAGCGTCAAGAGCGGCGGCAAAATATTTAAGAGACCTTTATACCTCGCTTGGTGATTGGTATGCAGCAATTGCCGCTTATAACTGCGGCGAAGGAAGAGTTCGCAGAGCGATGAGAAGATCCGGCTCAAAAATCTATTGGAAGTACCGCAGATTTCTTCCGCGTGAAACTAGAAATTATGTGCCGCAGTACATTGCAGTAACTCTGATCGGCAGTAACCCGGCTCATTATGGATTTGAGAATATCAGGTATCAAAGATCGATTGAGACAGCAACATACGAATTGCACGAACCGATTGATCTGAGCGTGATATCAAAGTGCGCCGGTGTTGAACTTAGCATGATCAAGGAACTGAACCCGGAAATACTTCAGCATCACACTCCTCCGGATTATTACGGCGGATATAAAATACGTATACCGGAAATCACTTACGATTATTTTGTCGAGAATCTGAAAAGCGTTCCTGACGAAGCGAAGCTGCAGTATGTGATTCACTCAGTTAAAACAGGCGAAACACTTTCCGGTATTGCCTATAAATATAAAGTTCATTTAAGCCGCCTTGCGAATATCAATAACATGTCAACACGGGCAAGAATTTATCCGCGCCAAAAATTAAAAATACCTATTTCTAATTTTAAGGAATCTGATTTTACTGTTAGTACGGATGAAATGCCTGCGGTAGATGAACTGACTTATTACCAGGAAAATGCTCCTTATGAATTGCATATAAGCACAACCGGAGATGTTGATAAGTATAAGAAATTATATGCTAATGCAATGAACGACTCAGTTGAAGTAATCATTCCAAAAGATAGAGCGCTGATAAACTATTCTGTTAAAAGGGGAGACAATCTTGTCAACATTGCCGATCTATTTAACATCCGCGTATCTGATGTTCGGAACTGGAATAATCTTCCTTACACTTCTTCGATATACGTCGGGCAAAAATTGAACATTTACGTTCCGAAAGATAAGAAGAAATATTACGCTTCGATAAACAGCATGAATAGATCTCAAAAGCTCTCGGTAATTTATGGTAATTCCGGTGAAGAGTGGATCACACATAGAATAAGAAGAGGTGAAACATTATCCCATATTGCAATTAAATATGGAGTCAGTGTTAGGAATTTGAAAAAGTGGAATAATTTAAGGACCAGCAGAATTACAGCGGGTAAAAAACTTCACATCTATACCGGCTCATCTAAACAGGTTGCTTCCTACAATGGAAAATCAAGAAGGTCTTCATCAACTGTTCCCACTGGAAATTATGTTACTTACAAAATTCGCAAGGGCGATACAATTAGTCAGATAGCTGAAAAACATGGTGTCTCTTCATCACAACTGCGTAAATGGAATAACATCAGGGGCAATAAGATAGTAACCGGTAAAACATTAAAAATATATGGGAAGAATGTTTCTACGGATAATAATTCCGATGTTGTTGACTATAAGATTCGCAAGGGTGATACAGTCGGCGGTATAGCGCTAAAGTATAAGGTTTCTGCAAGTGAACTAAGAGCATGGAATAATATTAAAGGAAATAAAATTGTAGCTGGTGAAACTATAAAGATTTACCGAAACGGTAAAGCGCCTTCAAAAGTTGCCAGCAATAAAAATTACTCATCTAAAAAAACAAATTATGTAGTAAAAAAAGGTGACACGATCGGGCAAATAGCCGAAGATCATAAAGTGAGAACTTCGGATATTAGAAAATGGAACAATATAAAAGGGAATAAAATAGTTGTCGGACAAAAGCTGGTTATTCATTCCAGAGCTAAAGGAACTAGTTCATCCAATAGACTGGCTTCTCATACAAACACTTCTTCTGGAACGAAAGTGAACAAACCTAAAGACGGTGAGACTACTCATCTGGTTAAGGAAGGGGAGTCTTTATGGGTAATAGCCCGGCATTATGATGTTAGAGTAAAAGACTTGATGGAATGGAATAACCTGGATGATGATAAAATTAAGCCGGGTATTAATTTAAAAATTTTGAATTAAATATTTAAAAATATATTTTTGTAATGATAAAACTGTTAGGGGTGTTCTGCTATTGTAGGACTGAGAGTATACCCTTTAACCTGATCCGGGTAATGCCGGCGTAGGGAAACGGCCTGAATTATTAAGTGCTGACCGTTTTCCAAAAACGGTTTTTTAATTTTAAACAACATTTAAAGGAGTTTAAGGTGAAACACTTATTAATTCTGGTATTAATATGTACTTCGTTATTAACTGCACAAGAAAAAAAACTTTCCGGAAGAATTTATGATGATGAAGGAAATCCAATCTATTTAGCTAATGTTGCTGTTGAAAAGACAAACATTGGAACCACAACTGATAAGAATGGAAGATTCGAATTAGAAGGGGAGTTTGATAAAGGTGATAATATTATTATCAGCTATATCGGATTCAAATCCATTCATAAGCCTGTATCGGAACTTGATTTTAAAACCGAGAACATCTTTATTTTAAAGGAATTAAGTTTTACAAGTCAAACTGTACTGGTTAAAGGAAGTATCGCTAAGGAAGGGGTCTCGCCGATCTCATTTTCTAAAATTGATCAGAAGGAGATTGAAGAAAGTTATGTTCAGCAAGACATCCCGGAATTTCTCAGTTATCTTCCATCTACAACTTTCTATTCCGAAGGAGGCAGCGGAATTGGATATAATTATATCAGCATTCGAGGATTTGATCAGCGCAGAATTTCCATATCGATAAACGGTATTCCGCAGAATGACCCTGAAGATAATAACGTTTACTGGGTAGATTTTCCCGATCTTCTTTCCAGCGTGGGAATGATACAAGTTCAGCGCGGCGCCGGTTCGGGCGTTATCGGTTATCCGGCAATAGGAGGTTCGATAAATATTCTTACATCTAATTTTTCCGAGAAACCTCTTTTTGAACTTGGTGCTAACTATGGAACTTACAACACACGAAAATTCTCCGCTTCTTTTGCAAGTGGTTTAATAAACGATAAGTATTCAATTTATGTAAAACTTTCCCGAACGCTGAGTTCAGGCTACCGTGATATGAGCTGGACGGATTTTACTTCATATTATGTTTCTGCTGTGAGATATGATAAATCGGTTACAACGCAACTGAATTTTTACGGCGGACCAATTTCCGATGGATTAGTTTATACCGGGTTGCCTAAGTTCACAATTAAAGACAGAAATATGAGAAGAAAAAATTATTCCTATTGGGAAGCTTCTAATAATGAATACACATACAAAATGCAGAGGAAGGAATCGGAAATAGAAAATTTTTCGCAGCCTCATTTTGAACTTCTGAATGATATAAAACTCAGCGAAAATGTTACACTTAATTCATCTTTGTTTTTGGTATTGGGTAACGGCTTTTTTGATTATGACGGTTCGTGGTCTGTTTATTATGATGATTATTTCAGACTAAAGGAAAACGGATATGATCCAACGATGGTTCCGACAAATACATTGATCAGGGCGACTGTTAAGAATAGCCAATGGGGCTGGATACCAAGAATAAATATTGATCATACTAACGGTAACTTGATTCTTGGCGGTGAATTTAGATTCCATCGTTCCGATCATTATGGTAATATCAACTATGCTGAAAATATTCCGCCAGAAGTTCAGGCTGATTATGAATATTATTTTTATAACGGATTCAAAAATATAATCAGCATTTATGCTCATGAAAATTATAAGTTTTCCAGTAAATTCAATGCACTGGCTGAGTTGCAGTTGGCTTATCATAAATACAGGTTGTATAACGAAAAGTATGTCGGAACAGATTTTACAGTTGATGGACTCTACCTTAATCCGCGGGTCGGTTTGAATTACTTAATAAATACCGATTGGAATTTGTTTTTATCTTATGCCAAAGTTACGCGTGAACCGAGATTGAAAAATTACTATGATGCAGCAGAATCAAGCGCCGGTGAAGTTCCTCAGTTTGAAACAGATGCTAACGGTAACTATGATTTTTCCAAACCGCTGGTCAAGCCAGAAACTATGAACAGTTTTGAGTTTGGTTCCGGTTACAATACTCGCAGTCTTTCTTTATCGGCAAATTTATTTTATATGATCTTTTCCGATGAGATAGTAAAGAACGGGCAAGTTGATAGATTCGGGCAGCCGATAACCGGCAATATGGATAAGACTGTTCACGCCGGAGTTGAGTTAAGCGGAACGGTAAAACTGACTAATAATTTTGATTTTACTTTAACCGGATCTTACAGTAAAAATACGATCGTGCGGGGAAGTTATTTCATTGATGAAAACAATTCAATCAACCTTGAAGGCAATAGAATTAGCGGCTTCCCAGATTTAACGCTGAATGGAATTTTTCGCTTTACTGCGGGTAGATTTTTTACACAGCTATGGCTTAAGTATGTCGGGGATTTCTTTACTGATAACTACGATAACAATTTGAGTGAATATTTAATTAAATATCCCGGACTTACTAATTACAGAGATAACAAAGTTGATGCATACTTTGTATCAAATATTCTTGTAAGTTATCAATTCAAAGCCGAGCCGATATTTAAGAATGTGAAAGTATTTTTGCAAGTGAATAATATACTTGATAATTTGTATGCAGCTTACGGAATAGGAAAGGAATTCTTCCCGGCAGCTGAAAGGAATTTCGTAACAGGAATTAAAATAGGTTTATGATAATTAGCCACGAATTCACGAATTATTTTTTCAAGGAAAGAAAATGGAAAATTTAATTTATAAAGAAGAATCTTACGAGATCACTGGAATATGCATGGAAGTTCATCGACTATTAGGGAAAGGACTTTTGGAGATAGTTTATAAAGATGCTCTGGAATATGAATTTAGGAAAAGAAATATTTTATATGAACGAGAGAAAGAATTTCCAGTAATATATAAAGAAATTATTTTGCCTCACAAATTTTATGCTGATTTTATTGTCCAAAACAAAATCATATTGGAAGTAAAGGCGAAATCAGATTTGGCAAAAGAAGATATTGCTCAAACAATAAATTATTTGAGACTTTCAAATTGCAAACTCGGTCTCCTTGTAAATTTTGGGGTATCTTCTTTGCAGTATAAACGTGTTGTTTTATAAAGATTTTAATTCGTGAATTAGTGGCTAAAATAAATGAAAGAATGTATAATAATTGCGAATGGTGATAAGCCTT
>JAADIB010000121.1 GCA_013151565.1 Chlorobiota bacterium | reverse complement strand
CTTCAGCAAGCTTCAAAACCAGTATGGAAGAGGTTTACAATTACTCTGCTGATGGGTGAGGATCAAGATGATATTGTTCGAAATAAATCAACAATGCAGAATATTTATAACAATAACTATCGTTTCCTAACTCCTCCGCTGCAGCCTACGCTGGTGGCAAATGTATCCAGCAAAAAAGTTCAATTGTATTGGGATTCGGCTGCTGAGTTATCAAAAGATCCATTTTTCGGTTTTGATTTTAATGGCTATAGATTATATAAAAGTACAGACCCTGATTTCCTAGATATTAAAAAGGTAACAGATGCATTCGGGAATGTTTTACTTTTTGAACCGCTTGAAATATTCGATAGAGCAGATGATCATTTAAAAGGAGTACATCCAGTACCGTTTCCTAATCTTGGTGTGCATTACGATATGGGTAAGAATAGTGGTTTACGGCACTCATACGTGGATACTCTTGTAGAAAATGGGCGTACTTATTACTATGCTGTCAGCTCAATTGATGCCGGTAATGATTGGGATTTTTACGAACGCGGATTGGTAACCGTTGATTATCCGCTGCAGGCTATGCCGAGTGAATCTCCTTTTAATATTACAGTTAATGAATTGGGGGAAGTTGTATTCAGAGATAGGAATACAGCTGTATGTACGCCACAAGAACCTGCTGCGGGATATACGGAACCATTTATTGATTCATCTAAAATTGATCACGTAAGCGGTTTTGCCAGAGGCGGTAAGATGAACATTGATGTTTTCAACAAATATCATGCAACCGATCATCTTGGTGAAGTTTACGAACTTACCTTTACTGATGATCATTGGCTTGATTCACTTACACCCGATTATCAGTGGGGAAGTACTAGTGGGATAATGTTAATGAATAAAACTACGGGGGATACTTTATTTGATCAGCGGTACGGTTCGGCTTATGAGTATTTGAAAAGTGCTCCTCCTGAGGTTGAAAGAGGTATATACGAGGGTATTAATTTGGATGTTGCATTCCCGATTAACTATAGAGATGATGATAAAGGAATATCTATAATTAAATATGATGAAAATGGACGTTATACTAATGCTTGGAGAATGTGGTCGACCGATACAAAATCTAATCTTAGAGTGCAGGAAATTGGATTAACAGGTGCATCAATTGCTCTACCCCGAGATTTTGAAATTAGAGTCGCGGATCATGTAGTTGATACTTCGTATGCTCCACCTCCAACGCCTCCTATACCGCCGACATTGTTTGAGTATCCTCTTAAATTTGCTGTTTGGGATGTTACTGATCCGAATAATGAGAAAAAAATGAAGATAACAGTGGTATATGATAAGGATAAAGTACTACATAATTATCCTGATGAAATGTTCGGACAAATTTGGGATAGTACACGTATAACTATTCGTTTTAGAAAACCTGAAAGTTATATTGGGAATGATAAGTATTACGGTTCTTGGCAAATACGATTTATAAAGAATGTTTTCGATTCACTTCATCCTACAATTCCGCCTGGACCAGGGGATGTATATAAAATACGAACGGAACGAAATCCTACACATATAGATACATTCCGCTTTAAGGCTGAAGGCGGTACTTGGAAAGCTGCTGATGTTCAAACTAAGGGTAAAAAGAAAGTATATGTTGTCCCTGATCCTTATGTGGGAGCTAATACATTAGAAACAAAATATGAGCTGGCAGGGAATTCACAAAGGAGAATTGATTTTGTTAATCTTCCTCCAAAGTGTACGATCTATATCTTTACAGCTGCTGGTGAACTGGTTAAAAAGATATACCACGACGCAGCGCTTGATGAGGGACGCGAACCATGGGACCTTACTGCAGAAGATGGACCGGAAGTTTCATTTGGAATGTATTTCTTTGTTGTAGAAGCAGAAGGATTGGAAACACAAAGAGGTAAGTTTGCTATCATTAAATAGTAATGTTAGTTAATTATTTTTTAATGATGTTAACATTTATAAGATCATATAGATTTATGAAATTCAGCCCGATTATTTTGGTAATCGGGTTGTTTCTTTTTTCATGTTCCGGTAATCAAGAGAAAAAAACACAGGACGATGTAATTATTGCAAAGGTAGGCGATAAGGTAATTACAGCAAAAGATTTCAAAGCAAGTTTTGAGTTCAGTTTTGCCCCTTTTCGTCAAGGTCCTAATCCCCGTAAAACATATCTAAACTATTTAATTAAGGAATTGCTTATAGCCAACGAAGGATATGCACAGGGTTTTAACAATTCCCGCTACGTTAAAACCAGGGTTGCCAACCGGCTTAATAATAATCTTCTTCAGGCATTTTATACTAAATATGTACATGGTAAAGTAAATATTCCCGATAAAGAAATTGAAGAAGCAACTAAGAAAGCAACAATAAAATTTCGTATGATGATTTGGGAACTTCCAACACTGTATGAAGCAAATAAAGCATACAGCGAAGCCAAGAAATCAAATTTGGTAGATTATGTTCAACAGCAGATATCAAAGCTGGAAATTAAAAATGTAAGAAAAGAGTACTTTGAAACTGACTGGCTGGATTATCTTGATCTAAGACCTGAACTTCTAGCTGAGATCCAAAATTTGGAAATTGGGAAAACATCCAAACCAATTCCATTTGGTGACGGATATGCGCTCTTTCAAGTACTCGGAATTAACCGTGAACCGATTAAATCGGATGAATTGAAATATGGCGCTCGTAGAAAAAGGATTGAGGCGCGGCTCTTTAATATTCAATCGGATAGTATTGTTCATAAATTAATGGATTCACTTCTTACTCCTCTTGATGTAAGAGCAAAAGGAAGAGTTATTGAAGAAATGGTTCAGCCGCTGTTTCAATGGATAGCAACCGGATTACCGGAATATGGTTCATTAGTGAAAAATATTAATGCGGCAACCGATACTTCACAATTTTATCTGCGTGAATTAAAAAGATTGTTACCTAAAACGCTGGTTAAATATTCAAAAGGAACAATCACTGTTGAAGATTATTTTAACTATATGAATTACCACCGCCGGATAATCGATGAAAGTAGAACACCGGAAGAGCTTAAAAATAATCTGATAATGGAAATTGGTAATATGATAAAAAATGGCGAATTCATAGAGATTGCTGAGGAAGAAGGTTTCCAAGATTCTGCAAATATAGTTCACGATATTCAACTTTGGGAGACAAAGTGGACTTATGATGCATACAGATCTCATTTGGTTGATACCATTACTGTCACTAAAGAAGAAATGAAATCGTATTTTAAAAATCGCTGGAAAGAATTACCCATTGCCAATGTTGATACGACTCGTTTTTATAAATACGAGAACGATGTATATAATGCAATTCTGTACGAAAAACAGATGAAATATTTGAATAAAGAGTTAGCTGAATTAAAAAAGAAATATCCGGTTTGGATAAATGAAGAAGCATTGAATAAACTTGAATTGAATGACGGTCCTAAATCATCAGAGATATCACTATTCGTGACAAAGAACTTTTCCGGCGAAAAAGTTGTGCCTGACGCAGATTTAAAATGGATTCATTTCTAATCTCTTTTTTCTACTTAATTCTTTACCCTAGATACTTAAGATAATAATTTTTAAAGGAAGCAATTATGAAAAAGATTGGTTTAATACTATTCGTACTTCTTGTTGTACTAGTGTCGTGTAAAACTCCAAATAAAAATATAAATAAAGAAAAACATAAGTCTATAGTACTTGAAGAATTTATTTATCAGGTGGCAGATGCTAAAACTCCGCAATGTCATGCATCAACAATTGCAGAGTCCGGCGATGCATTAGTCGCGGCTTGGTTCGGCGGTACAGAAGAAAAAAATAAAGATGTTGGAATTTGGGTATCGAGAAAGGTTGAAGGCAAATGGACAACTCCGGTTGAGGTTGCAAATGGTATTCAGAAAGATGGGACGCGTTATCCATGCTGGAATCCGGTACTATTCAAACCGGAGAATAAACCATTAATGCTTTTCTATAAAGTAGGACCAAACCCGCGTGAATGGTGGGGATTATATATAACATCAGAGGATGATGGAGTAACATGGTCTAAGCCAGTAAGATTACCCGATGGGATTTACGGACCGATAAAAAACAAAGCTGTTCAATTGTCGAATGGTGATATTCTAGCCCCGACAAGTACAGAACATGATGGATGGGAAGTACAGATTGAAAGATCAACAGACGGAGGGAAGACTTGGACATCAACTGGTGACTTAAACAATCCTGAAGATTTTGGAGCAATTCAGCCGACAATATTAATTCATCCAAATGACACTTTGCAGATTTTATGCAGAACAAAAAACGGCGTTATTAGTGAATCATGGTCTTATGACAATGGCTATACTTGGACAAAAATGGTTTCAACTGGTTTGCCGAATCCAAATTCCGGTATTGATGCAGTAACACTAAAAGACGGAAGATTTCTGTTAGTATATAATCCGACTGAAAAAAATTGGGGTGATCGTGTTCCTCTTTCAGTTGCAGTCTCGTCTAACGGCAAATACTGGAAAGAAGTTTTAGAACTTGAATCGGTAACTGATCCTGAAACTGCAAAAGATGAAGAATATTCTTATCCGTCAGTAATTCAAACAAAAGATGGATTAGTTCATATTGTTTACACATGGAATAGAAAAACTGTTAAACATGTAGTTCTTGACCCGTCAAAGATTGACTTGTAATCGATCGGGGATGTAATTTATTATGACATTTAAAGTAGTCGCTAATATCATTCTCTTCAGTTCAATTCTTGTTAGCTTTAGTTCTTGTAAAGATAATGTAACAAATAATAATGAAAGCAAGTCCCCTGTTATTCCAAATCGGGTCAGCAATAGTCCTTATCCAGTATCACAGACACCGGATAAATTATTTGTAGTGGAAGACGTGAATTTTTCTAATTCTCAGCGTATCACTATCGAAACGCTGCAGGGAATTTTGGCGCAGACAAAACCTCAGATCTACAGAGTAGCCACAGAAGGATATTTGATGTGGTTGAATGATTTACGAAATAATTATCATGTAACAGTAGATAATAGTTTCGTCTCAGATTTTAAAGGGCTTCTCTCTGAGTTTAAAGATCAAATAAGCGGATATATTTTAAGTAGTTCAGAAGCACCATCGCTTCATATAGCTATCTCTTTGGCTGGAATTAAAAAGGCAATTGTCGTATTGCCTGAAGATGAAACAGTTGTTAAATCTCTCGATATTCCGTTTGTAGAAGATACGCGCGATAAAGATATGAATTGGCTGATTGATAATTATGATTTTAACACAAACATTTTATGTTATCAAAAAGTTGAAAAGGCAACTCATCTTGGCGATTACGCTGCATTTGGAAGATCAATTTTCTTTTTCGATGATATTAATAGTGATCTTACAACTCGTATATTTTCAATGATGCAGCCGAATTCTGCATTGTTAGGCTGGGGTGATGATGAATTCAAGCTGGTTGAGAAAGCAAGTAAAAATTCTATCTTTGTAAATCCTGGTGACTGGGCATTGAATCTGTCAACACTTTCAAATTTTGAAAAAGAAACTAAGCAGCTAAAACATAATAATTCACCTGAGGTAATTGACAACGTTCATACTGTGTGTTTCCTGGTTACAGATGGTGACAATATTATTTGGCTTTTAAATGACTTTGCAACAAATCCTAATTGGTATGGTTCTCCAAACAGAAGCAAAGTAAAGATTGGCTGGACTATGTCTCCTGCGATGAGTGAACTAGCGCCAACTGTGTTAAATTATTTTTACAATACAGCTGATCAGTCAGATGTTGGGAGGGATTACTTTGTTGCCTCTTCATCCGGTCAAGGATATATGTATCCAGATCTTTATGGGAGTTTAATTTCATATACAAATCAGTTGAACGAGTATATGAAAAAATCCGATTTGAATATTCTGAATATAATTGGAAATTCAATGGATAATGAATATCTGCTTCCTTATTTAAATCAAAGTAATATTGATGCACTTTTTTATTACTACTTTTCCGATTATGCCGGAGGTAAAGGAGAAATTAAATGGATAAACGGCAAACCGGTAATCACCGGTAGATATAAATTGTGGGAAGGATTTGAAACTCCAAGTTCAATAGCAACAAAGTTGAATGATCTTTCTACAGATATTCATTCTGCTGATGGATACAGTCTTATCCCGGTTCACATATGGTCAATGGGAGTCGATCAAATAGTTGAATGCGCTGAATTGTTGAATAATAATGTCAGAATAGTGACGCCAGATGAATTCGTTGCTCTAATTGAACAGAATGTTCAGCATTAAGTTAGCGCAGTATAAAATTTTGAGTAGATAGTTAAGTACAAATATAAATTTTTAAGTTTTAAAAATATAAACTGGATTAGAAATAAAGGTTATTATATATGAAAGAAAAAATGAGAATCTTTTTGATCATTTTGTTTTTATCAGTCAACCTAATTGCCCAGGTTCTTGATGTTCCATTTAAACAAGCAACTTCGGTTAAATATATACTTCCTGATGAATGGAAGGGAACAGAAATGAAAAAGGTTGTCGTAGATTACAATGATATCGTTTACGTTCTTACGGATAAAGGATTGTTCCGTGATTACTATGAAAATCAGCTATCGAAAGATTTGTTTTATCGTCTTTTATCTGACAAAACTCCTGTTGATATCACAGTGCAAGAGAACACTGGGTATTTATATTATTTATATACAAATGAATTTTTGACCAATGCTCACGCTGGAACTATTTATAAATATTTTCCGGAAGGAAAGTATAATCGAATATTAGTGAATGCAGATGATAAGGTTTTACTTTTCGGAAATGATGACGCTGTGCTTTATCAACGCAAGGAAAAGCTATCTGAGAACAAATTACCAGATAAATGCATATGTGTATAAGAAAGAGTTTTATTATTTGACTTCTGAAGCGATCTATAAATTAGAGAAAGATAAATGGACAGAATTACATCGCGGCAAAGATCTTACAGCAATTACATTTGCGCCAAATAAAATTATCGTCGGTACTACCGATGGATATTATGCTATTGATCTTTACACCGGTAAGGAAGTAATGAAAAAGAATAATAAACTTCCTGTCCCTAATATTACAGATTTGTTGCAAGTAAACAGCCAGCTTTGGTTTGCTTCGGATGACGGAGCATTCCTAAAAGAGCCGAATCGATTCAGATATTTTGCCGGGAGACGCTGGCTTGATCAGAACGATGTGATCGATATAGCAAGCAACAGCAAAGGGGATATCTATTTCCTCACTCCAACCGGTTTGAATAAAGTGAAATACTTAACATTAACATTGGCAGATAAGGCGGAAAAATTTCAGAACGATATTCGCAAATACCATATGCGTTTTGGCTGGGTAAATGAATTTAAGTATGGTAAACCTGGTGATCTAAAAACAGCGGTCTCCGTAGATCACGATAATGACGGGTTATGGACTTCACTCTATCTGGGGAGTCAAGCATTCCGCTACGCAACTACCGGTGAAGAAATTGCAAGACGGTACGTGTGGGAATCGTTTGAATCGTATGAACGTCTTTTGACTGTTAATCCCTTAAAAGGATTTCCTTCCAGAACTTTTGAGAGAAGAGGGATCATTTTCAACCATGATGCATGGCGGCACTCGCAGGAAAAAGAATGGGATTGGAAGGGAACTACCAGTACTGATGAATATATTGCTTATCTTTTTGTTGCTTCTGTGATTGACGAGTTTGTTGCCGAAACGAAAGAAGAGAAACAAAGAGTTGCAGATTTTATTGATGCAATAATGACTCACATTATTGATAATGATTATTACTTTGTTGATTATGACGGTAAGCTACGCGATGGGGCAGGTGGAATCCAGATTACGTAAACAAGTATCCTCATTATGTATCGGATAGAAAGTTGAACAGCACACATTTAATAGCGGGCTTACAGCTAGCATATTCTCTCACGGGAAAGGAAATTTATAAATCAGAAGCATTTAGAATGATGAATGATTACGGCTATCTAGATAATATTATGGCGCCTATGAGAGATATGCATAAGACTTTAGACTACTCGCATATGGGTGATATTATGGGTGACGGATGGAATCATTCGGATGATGAAATGGCATTCCTTACATACTGGGTGTTGTATCACTATGCATTTAACAATGATCTTAAGGATAAATATGTTGAAGTTATCCGAGAGCATTGGGAAACAGAACTACCGGAACGAAATGCGCTTTGGAATGTATTAACGTATGGAACAAGCGGGGATATTGACCTGGAATCAACACTTTGGTTTTTAAGAGAATTCAATTTGGATTTGGATAGATATTCAACTAAGAACTCACATAGAAAAGATCTTGAATTCTTACCTGAAAATTTCAGAGGACAAACAACAAAACAGTTGCTTTATCCTTCTGAAACTGAAATGCATCGACATAATGCCAATCCATTTG
>JAADIB010000033.1 GCA_013151565.1 Chlorobiota bacterium | reverse complement strand
CCCATTCATCTCCTTTATCAGAACCATCGGGATTAATTGGCTGCACAACTTGTACAGTTTTTCCAAAATATGCCGGATGCTTTTCCGTTGCCACAACTCTCTTGGTTACACGCGCTAAAAACATTATGCTATCTCATCCACAAGCTGAACAACGCTGGCATTAACCGGAGCAAAACCGGTATCAAACGCTTGCGCGGCATCGGTGCTTGTAACATATATCACTTCGTTCCCCACCGCTCCAATACTGTGCGGATCAGCCACCACAAGAGGATTTCCAACATCTTTCCCATCAGTTGAAATTGGCTGCACAACAGAAAGCCTGCATCCTTCAAGTTCCTTGACTTTCCTGGAAGCCCAAACTACACCTATGACTTTACCGACTTTCATTTGTATCTTCCGTCAATTTCAACATCATCAATTATTGCTGAAACTACTGCATCAATCGGGGCATCTTTTGTCACTTCTGTCATACGCGATGACGACCCGTAAGTCAGCAGCACAAAGTTTCCTTCTCCCGCTTGGACAGCATCAACCGCGACATGATAAGTATTTAGCGGCTTGCCGTCATGCGTTACTTCCTTACAAAGAAGCAGTTTTTTCCCTTTGAGATTTTCATCTTTCTGGGTTGATACAATCGTTCCTATAACTTTTGCAAATATCATCTATCTATCAAATGTCTGTTCAAGTTCTTCAATCGGACGCGGTATTACAAGCTCAGACACTACTTCCCCGATTTTAGACGCTGCTTCAACACCGGCATCAATTGCAGAACGTACCGCCGCTACATCGCCTTCAATTACAAATGAGACATACCCGCTTCCCACCTGTCTCCATTCAACCATATCAACGCTTGCAGCTTTAATTGCAGCGTCTGCACCTTGAATTAACGGTGCAAATCCTTTTGTTTCTATTATTCCAATAGCATTCATCTTTGCCATTTTTTCTCCTATTTATAAATTAAAATCTAAAATTATTAACACAAAATCTACTATTAGTATTCTTATTTTAAATGTATTTCTTATTCAAATATTTCTCTTTGCTGTTTGAGAACTTTTCACAAAAACTGATATTAATTCATTGCATTCTTTCTTTGCATTCACAATTTTTTCTCTGTTCTTAAAGAGATTTGCTTGATAGCATATTTTTAGACTTACCAAGCTTTCTCTAAGTTCTTTCAGTACAATTTGAATTTTATGGATAAAATCCTTTTTTGATTCTGCGCTTTATGCTTCACCATAATTTAATGTCGGAGAAGTACCCGATCGAATTAATTGTCCAGATAAATGATTCCCCGCTTTAGTATTTGGCATTTCATCACAAATCTCAATAATTAAAACTGCAAAATCAATTAACCTATTTTCTAGTTCTTCACTATTCATTTTTTGCCTCTTTTAATAATAAATCAAATCAACAATCTGCTATCGGCAATCTTTTTTGATTTACGACTGAAGATATGCGATTTCCGATTGCTGATGTTTTAATTCAAACTTATTATTTTTTTTCAGAACTATTTTCTTAATAATTTTATTCACTTCCCACATCATAAATCACTAATCAACAATCTGCTATCGGCAATCTCTTTCTGATTTACGATTGAAGACATTCGACTTTTGATTGCTGATGTTTTCATTTATTAAACAAACCTCAACGATCCATGAGTCATAATTCTTCTTTTTCTTGCAAAGTCCAGTGGAGTGCAGATTCCTTCTCCAGTAGGTGTTGCAATAGTATGAGAGAAATATCCTTCACCCAAATCACCGCCGTCTCCACGCAGAGTACCTCCATTTATTGTATGAACATCACAATCCAGCACTCTTGTGTAATATGTTGCACGTTCCATATCTCTCGTGAAAATACTTGCTGTATGTTTGAAGCCATGCTCAGCTTTCAACGCTGCTGCTACTCCTTCTTCAAAATTTCCAACTTTCACTACCGGAATGCACGGCGCCATCTGCTCAGCAATCACAAAAGGATGATCTTTATCCGTTTCACCAAACAATAACGGGACACTGTCGGTTAAATTCATTCCAAGCGCACTTGCTAATACATTTGCATTACGTCCTACGAAATCTCGATTGATCAACCAATACTTTCCATCTTTATCCAATGCTTTCTCAGCAAGTTGATCCATTTGTTCTCTTGAAAGTCTAACGTTCCCGGCTCTTTCCATCTCTTGCATAAATGGTTCAAATACCGATTCAACAATAAATATTTCCTTCTCTGCAATACAGAGAATATTATTATCATAACTCGCGCTTTGTGTTATTTCATCTGCCGCTAATTTCAGATCGGCAGTTTCATCAATTAACACGGGAGGATTCCCCGGACCTGCAGCCACTACCTTTTTAGGATACTTCATTGCCATATCAACCATGAATGGTCCGCCTGTTACAGATAGTAACTCAACGTGCTTATGCTCAAACAAAGTCGTAGCAGTATCCAGAGTCGGTTCTTTTACACATGTGACTAAGTTTTCAGGCGCTCCGGCTTTAACCATATACTGATTTGCCAATTGAATCACTTTTGCATTAACTGCTTTTGCTGTGGGATGAGGATTAAATGCAATTGTATTCCCCGCAGCAAGCTGAATGATAATGTTGTTGATCATTGTCGGACCGGGATGAGTACTCGGAGTAATATTCCCGATAACTCCAAACGGAGCATATTCATCAATTGCCAACCCGTTTTTCCCGGACCACGCTTTCGGCTCAAGATATTCTACACCCGGACTATTTTTAGAAGCATTAATGAACTTTGCAATTTTATGTTCAACTCGACCCATTTTGGTTTCTTCAACAGTCATTCTAGCAAGTTCATCTTTATGGTCAATTGCCATCTGTCTAACCGCATCAATGAAATTCTTTCTGCATTGTTTGCTTCTTTCCTTGTATAGAATAAAGGCTTCATGAGCAGCTTCAATAGCATCGTTCATGTCATCAAAGACACCCCAATCTCCGTTCTTGATTTTTACAACCGGTGTTCCAGATGAACCGATCTTATCAGCAACATTCTGAACGACTTTCTTTACAATTTCCTGTAATTCATTCTCAGAAATATTCACAGTTTTCTAACGTCCTTATTTTTTATTTTTCCTCATCGGTTCAATCGGCATCTTTTTACTTAACTTATCTGCCGGTCTTGGAATAATAACTTGTGCTTCCACGTTACCAATTCTTGAAGCTGCTTGAACTCCCGCATCAACTGCAGCTTTAACGGCAGCCACATCACCGCGGATAATAACATTAACTTTTCCGCCGCCAACTTTTAACCATTTGCCTAAAGTAACATTCGCCGATTTAACAGCCGCATCGGCTGCCTGCATTGCAGGGGTAAAACCTAATGTTTCAATAACTCCTAGTGCATCATACATAATATTTTACTCCTATTTTATTTCACCCATTTGCTCAAAAACTTCTTCGTGAGCCGATGGTATAATGTTTGTACAAACTAATTCGCCTACTCTTGCCGCTGCATCCGCTCCCGCTTCAACCGAGGCTTTTACTGCGCCGACTTCACCGCGTACTAACGCTGTTACATACCCGCCGCCTATCTCAACCCGTTTGACAAAATCAACGTTTGCGGTTTTGAGCATTGCGTCAATCGCCATTACCGTCCCGGTGTTTCCGCGAGTTTCAACAAATCCTAATGCTGCTCCAGCCATGATTAACTCCTTTTATTTTTTAGTTATTATAATTTTTCTTTTTCTTATCAGATCTTGTGCGCTTGGGGTTATAATTGTTTTTAACGGAACCTCTATCTCTGAAACTTCCGAGTTCAACTCAAGTATACGCTCTTCAGTTAATAACGGGGTTTTATATTCCGATAGATCAAATTTTACCTTTTGCTTATTCATATCCGCTGCGGAAATATTATTTGAATTTCCATCAACTTGAATTCCTCTTCTGCTCAACTCTGCAATTACTTCTTTTACTACTAAGGATATTATTTCTTCGAGTGATATTTTCACTTTTATGTTCCTATCCTATTTTTCTTATGATATAATGTTTCACCGATTGAAGAAATTGAATCAACAATTCCAACAATTGTATTGTCGGTGCATACGTCAACGGTTTTACTTGTCATTCTTGCCGAAGATGATGAACAAAGCAAAACAACATCTCCAGTTCCGGCGCTGACCGTATCGGTGCATACTACTGTTTTTCCAGTTAACTTCATCTCTTCATTCATATAGTTTATTACCAGAAGCTTAAGCCCATCTAAATTGGGTTCCTTCCTAACTGCAACAACCGTTCCTATGACTTTTCCTAACTGCATTTATATTCTTTTATCATATAATAAACTATCACTCAACTACGTGAACATCAATTCCTAATGACTTGATCTCTTTAATAATATTCTTTGGAGCGTTTACATCCGTAATAATTTTTGAAACGTTTTTAATATCGGAATACGATGCAAGACCATTCTGCATGAACTTACTTCCATCAACTAGAATAATTACTTCCTTTGCCTTTTTGATTATCATTTTCTTTAATTCAATTTCGAGCAGATGCGAATCCATTAAACCTTTTTCGATCGAAACTCCACCAGCGCCAAGAAATGCCTTTTGAATATTCAGATTTTCAAAGAATTCACTTGTTGGTAAACCGGTAATTGAGCCGGATATGCTGCGTAAATAACCGCTTGGCATAAGCACATTAATATTTTGACAACTCATCAATTCTATTGCAGTCCATATCCCGGTTGGTATTACTGTTGTATCTCTAAGATCATTCCTATCGCGTAGCGCTTTTGCCATTGCCAAAACCGTTGTGCTCGAATCGAGCAGAATTGAATCCAGCGAATCAACAAACTGTGCCGCATATTTACCAATTTTTAGTTTACTTTCCGAATTCTGATTACGTCGTATTTGGAATGAATGCTCTTGGCGGACTCTTTCTTCGAGCAATTGCGCTCCGCCGTGAACTCTTTGAACTTTTCCTTCTTCTGCAAGTGCAGTTAGATCTGCCCTAATTGTAACTTCTGACACAGAAAGCAATTTACTTAATTCAGCAACGCTTACATTATCTTTTTCTGCTAAGATCTCAAGTATTTTTCGGTGTCTATCAAGCATTTTTACAGTCTTTAATTAAAAGCTAATCATAATTTAAGAAAACTTTCGTATTATTTCAAGTTATTTACGTTTACTTACGTTGTTTGTTTTAATTAAATATTTATGATAATTCTAAGATAACTAATTATATACCTTTGTAAAAACGTTTACATCAAATTTTTCATATTATTTCAAAGAATTACTATTTGTATTCAATCTAAATAAGTGTTATCTTTGAATCAGATATAATATTCTTTTTAACGAATCTCCCTGCAGCAAGCAGATGGGGTAATTTAATAATATATTCGCCGCAAGCGGTGGGAAATTAATTCCTTGTCCGCCTTTGGCGGATTAAAATACAGGTTTGAAATGAGTGAATTTATTAATAATAGTCGTAAAAGAGTCGATGAATTAAAATCTCTGATTCTCGGACTACATGAAGGTAAAACAGCGGAGGAAACCAGAGAAAAGTTGGTTGAGATGATGGGCAGTGTTCCCTATAGTGAAGTAGTGCAGGCTGAAGAGGAATTAATAGACGAAGGACTTGACCGTGAAGAAGTTCTGAAGCTTTGTGATCTGCACACAGATGCGCTTGACGGCGCTATCGATACATCAATGGCAAAAGATATTCCCGAAGGACATCCGCTTTATGTTTTAACAAAAGAGAATGAAGCATTGCATAAACATATAGATAAGATCAAACACCTTCAGTATTCTATTGAAAACGGAGAAAAGGAGAAGAGTGATCCAAAATTAATTTTTCAAATCCATTCACTTTTCAATGAATTGATGGATGTAGAAAAACATTATCTTAAGTTAGAGAATTTGCTGTTCCCTTTTCTTGAAAAGTATGAGATCACCGGACCGCCGATGGTAATGTGGGGTAAGCATGACGAAACAAGAGCTTTCCTTAAATCTTCGTTACAGTTACTTACAGAAAATAAAAATGCGACAAATGAAGAACTTTCCGGTTTTTTTGAATTGATATTCAACCCTACGCTTAAATCTATCTCGGATATGATACACAAAGAAGAAGAAATACTTTTCCCAATGTCAATGGATACATTAACAGAAATTGACTGGTATGAAATCCAGCAGCAGAGCGGTGAAATAGGTTATTGCTTGTATGTACCTGATAAGGAATGGAGACCTGACGCTGCAGAAAGTGAACTTGAAAAAGTTAAAACCAGTGATAAAATAAAATTATCAACTGGCTCGTTTACCCCGGAAGAACTTGAGGGATTTTTAAACTCACTTCCTGTTGATTTTACATTTGTTGATAAAAATGATAAAGTAAAATACTTTTCAGAAGGAATTGACCGCGTCTTCCCGCGAAGTAAAGCAATTTTAGGTAGATTGGTGCAGTATTGTCACCCACCGTCAAGCGTTCATATTGTTGACCAAATATTGAATGATTTCAAATCCGGGGCACAGGATAAAGCTAAATTCTGGATCCAATTGGGTGATAAATTTGTTCATATTGCTTACTTTGCAGTAAGAGATAAGAATGGCGAATATATAGGTACGGTTGAGATGAGTCACGATATAAGTGAATACAGAGCGCTAGAAGGTGAAAGAAGAATTTTAAATTACGAGGATTAATATGTCGGATATAAAAAAAATAATTAGAACAGAAATTACACCTCAAACTATGGTAAGCGATATGCTGGAGAATTACCCGGAGTTGGAGGATAAGCTGATAGAAATTGCGCCGATCTTTGAAAAGTTAAAAAACCCATTGCTGCGTAAGACAATTGCAAAGGTTGCTAACCTTAAACAAGCTGCTACTATCGGAAATATTCCTGTCAGTGATCTGATTAGTCAATTGAGAGAAGCCGCAGGATTGAGCGATATGAAGGTTGAGGATAGTGAAGACACTCAAAGCGAAAAACCGGCATGGGTTAATAAAGATAAGGTAGT
>JAADIB010000031.1 GCA_013151565.1 Chlorobiota bacterium | reverse complement strand
AAAATGTAAATGAAAATTATTTTCACGGTGAGATCGACTTCTGGAATAAATGTATGATCCACGGAACATATGATGAATTCTGGCAGTCGAGAAATACACTTAATTATTTTAGTGATGTAAAACCGGCGGTGATGGTTGTCGGCGGCTGGTATGATAATGAGGATCTGTATGGGACACTAAACACATATCAAACAATTGAGCGAAAGAATGAAGATAATAAAAACATCCTTGTTATGGGACCTTGGTATCATGGCGGATGGTCACGTTCAAAGGGGGATACTTTTGGCGATATGGAATTCGGTTCAAGTACCAGTGAGTTTTACAGAGAGGAAATGGAATCTCAGTTCTTCAAATATTATCTAAAAGGAGAAGGGGATTATAATTTACCGGAAGCATATGTATTTGAAACCGGAAAGAACGTCTGGCATAAATACAACGAGTGGCCCCCAAGCAATACAGCTTGGACGCCTATCTATTTTTCTGATAATAGTGAACTGACTTTTACGGAAGAGAAAAATTCAAAAACTCAATTTGATGAATATGTAAGTGATCCAGCAAATCCTATTCCCTATACATCCGTTTCGCAGAATGCCGGTAGAATGTATTATAGATTTTATATGACGGAAGATCAGAGATATGCTTCCAAACGTTCCGATGTTCTGACCTACCAAACTATACCGCTGGATGAGGATTTTACAATTGCCGGTCCGATTAGAGTAGAATTATTCGTTTCCACTTCGGGCACCGATTCCGACTGGATAGTAAAACTTATCGATGTATTTCCTGACAGTATTTCTGAGGGGAAAGATATGTCGGGTTTATCAGATGATGGTCAGGGGAGATATAATGAGAGGAAAATTTAGGAATAGTTATGAAAAGCCTGAACCGTTCGTCCCGAATAAACCGACAAAAGTGAAATTTACTATGAATGATTCATATCATACTTTTTTAAAAGGACACAGAATTATGGTGCAGGTTCAAAGCAGCTGGTTCCCGTTGTTTGACAGAAATCCTCAGAAGTTCTGTGATATTTACAGTGCGGATGAATCGGATTTCCAAAGTGCGGCAAATCGAGTTTATCATACAGAAAAATATCCGTCAAAGATAATTCTCAATGTTATCAAGTAGTGAAGTAATTTATTTTACTATAGTTTGAGAACCTTTCCAAACAACGGAAGATTTTTTTGTATTTATCACTTCCAAATTCAAAGTATAATTTTTCTCTATTGGTACAGTAGAAGAATCAACACTTGCATTGATGTTTCCTTCAATAAAGAAATCCGCTTTCAATGATTTTAAATATTTTTTAAACTTATCGGCAGGAAAATCAGAACTGTTTTTTCTGTTAGTTCTTATGGCTTCCCGTTTTTGCTTATCAGCAATGAACGAAACTTCACCGCTGTTGATTAGACTTCTCTCAATATCTTTTGCCAAAAGAGAAACGTCAATATTTTCACTGGATTTATTGCCAATTCTTCCAACAACGACGATTGGTTTTCTGTTTTTAGAAAAGTTTTTTTCCCAATCGGCTATAAGCGCGGTTAAGATTAATGAATCAGAGATCGTTTCAGAGTCATTTTTATCCCATACGGTAATTTTATGAGACTGCACCTGTTCTTTTTCGGTCTTCGGTGTTGTACTGCATCCGAAAAATATGAGCATAATTACAAATGTACTAAAGGCAGTAATTGAGTTTCGCTTTTTCATGTCTTCCTAAAAATATTATAAGTTATAGCCTAAGAGAAAATACACTTTGTTCGACTTATTACCAGGCTGGGAAACATTTGCATCACCTCTAGCCCACATAATTTCCATTCGTCCAAAGATCGTTCTCATCATTGCCGAAATTCCATATCCAAAAAGAAAATCGGTTACTTTTGGTCCGTCTAATAAGTTGTAATTGAATATTACGTTAAAAATACCTGTTAAATAAATTGATTCAAGTATTTCATATCGATAATTCGCAGCTGCTAATGTGAATTCAGTTCCGCTCGCTTGAAAATAATCTAACCCTACAAAGGTTTCCGGACCCCCTAAGTAAAACCATTTATAGAAAGGTACTTCCTCTTTATTCCAGACTTTCATATATGCTGCTTCAAGTTTTATGTTGTGCTTTTTTGCAAATGGAATAAAAACGTCAAGTCTCCCAAATACTCTGTGATACTTAAGGTCGGAACCAAAATCCGGGAATGAACCTTCGTAAAGAGAGTTAAAATAGATTCCTTTACTCGGTATAATTATATCATCTATGGAATCATATAGCAAACGAACTCTTCCTGTAACTAGATTGGCTTTAAGATTATATTGAGCTAAGATTGTATCAATTAAAGGGGTTGCAATTTCGCTGTAAACATTCATTGATTCCCAGCCGACCGATCCTTCCAAATTCCAGAATTTGCTTAAGCTGAAATTGAAACCGCCATTGAAGTTCCAAGATAAATTTCTAAAACGGAATATCTTTTTCCCTTCAAAATAAAAATCTATTGGTATATCCTGGTATTGTGCAGAAAGGAAAGGATATATAATCATATCCATTGAGCGGGACGGGTATAGTACAGTTAAGTCCCACTTCGTTAATCCACCAAATTGTAAATAAGTTTCAAGTTGTGCGCCGGGAATTAGTGCAGAATTTGTTTCAAGACCTATCAGCCCTATAAGTTTATAATAATCGTTATACTTAAAACCCGCAACCAAGCGATTAAGTAATTTTTCTTTTACCTCAATAAGCAGATCAACTTTATCCGGTGCGCTCTTATCAATTGTATATGTTATTTTTTCGAAATAATTCATTGCATAAAGGCTTTCAATTCTTTTTGACAGCTTTTTATAATCATAAGTATCTCCAACATGTAAACCTAAATGCTGACGAATGAAATCATTAGTAAATTTTTTGTTTCCTTGTATAACATATGACCTAATGTTAGGAGGGGATGATTTGAAATGTTCTTTAGTTAGCTTGATCTTTTCATATTCTTCTTCTTTTCCGCGCTTTACCCATTCCCTATATTCGTCATATTTCTCCAATTCTTTTTTTAGAGCAATAAGCACTTCTTTATTATTCTGTCCTGCTTTTTTCCCTCTTCCAATTATTTGCTGAATTTTATCAGCAGCAAAATCAGAAGTACCAAAACCTTTTAAGTCTTGTGAAATATAGATATCACTCATCTCAATATTCTCTTCTAACTTTGCACCCATCGGAATATCAGTTGTTCGATCGAGAATAGATAATAAATTATCAAGATCTTTCTTTTTCTTTTCGCCGGTTGTTAAATTCAACCCGATAATAATATCTGCTCCCATTTCTCTTACAACATCTGCGGGAAAATTATTAAGAACGAGTCCATCAACTAATAAATAGTCACCCCAATCTACCGGAGAGAATGCAGAAGGAATTGACATAGTTGCACGCATTGCTTTTGAAAGGGAGCCATCCATAAGTACTACCTGTTTCCCGCTGACAAGGTCAACAGCTACACATCTAAAAGGAATCGGAAGGTCATCAAAACTTTCCACTCCTTCATAAGGGGCAGTTAAACCGAGGAAAAACATTTGAATGTTTTGTCCATAGATCAATCCTGAGGGTATTGCAGGTTTATAGCCCTTCAAACCCAGTTTCAATTGGTATTTTCCTGTTTTTTCCTTTTCTATAAAAGGAAGTTCCGCTCTTGGTGAATCATCGTTCAAAAGGTAATCCCAATCTAAATTTTCGGAGAATTTTTCTAGATCTTTACCGGTATAACCGATTGAGTATAATCCGCCTATGAGTCCGCCCATACTGTTACCGGCAACATAATCTATTGGGATATTTAATGAATCAAGAAGTTCTAAAACTCCAACATGGGAAAAACCTTTAGCCCCGCCGCCAGCAAGGACTATCCCAATTTTCGGTCTCTTATTTTTGAACTTTGAAAATATTTCAGATACATGTTCAATGGTTTTTTGATTAACTTTTCGTAGTGAATCTCTTTCGGCTTCGATCTTTAATGAATCATTCAATGCTTGCTGTTTGCTAAGGAGTGAATCATTCACAGTTTGACTGAATAAGATTGCTGGAAAGAACGAAACAAATAATAAATATACAAGTGCTTGCACGATGTTTTTTTTCATAAAGGAGTTATCTTTATTTAATTATCCGGAAATCCCATTGTAAGGAGTCCTGCCGGATCAACTCTGCGTAAGTACCATTGCACACCCCAATGGAGATGCGGTCCTGTTGATCTTCCGGTAGTCCCGACCTCTCCAATCTTTTCTCCTTTTTTTACTCTATCTCCAGTCTTAACTAACATTTTACTCAGATGGAGATATTGGCTGTTCAAAGCCTGCCCGTGATCGAGCAGAATGTAATTACCAGGATAATAAAAATTGTCGGCGGCAAGCCTTACAATACCGGCTGCCATTGCATATACGGGGGTGCCGCGTGGTACAGCAATATCCAAACCATTATGCTTGTTTTTCGGAATGCCGTTCAAAATTCTTTGACTTCCGAAAACACTCGTAATTCTACCGCCTTTGATCGGTCGGACGAATCCTGTTTTATAAAATGCAGTATCTATTTTGCCAATTGGACTTCTCGCTTCATAAGCAATTTGTCTTTCTTTCTCAATTCTTTTATTCAGTTTCCTAGGAGCCGTTACAAGATCTTTTTTCAAATTATTTATTCTTTGAACCTTAAATTTTCGGGGGAGTAATTCAATCTTTTTTAGAAGAACTTTGCCGTCCTTAAATTTAACATTTAAAATTTTTGAACCTCTCTCGGATAAATCAAATCCAAAACAGAATATTCCATCATTATCTATTTTTAATTCCAGAGTATCCAGCCTTGCTCTTTTTATGAGATCGCCTTTCACAATAATTAAATTGCCCGGCTCCAATTTCCCGTAGAACTTCAGATCTTGTGCATGAATTAAATTTAGATTGGAAATAAAAAATAGAGTAACCAGTATTAGGATATTTATCTTCATTACATTCCTTAACATTTTAGATTATAATCTAAAAAATAGTAATTTTAACCCAAAGTTGGGGCTGAGAAGTGAAGTAATTCTTAATTTTTTGTATAAGGGAGTTTAATTGTAAATGTCGTTCCTTTTCCCATCTGACTTATAACTTCTATTGAACCGTTATTTTTTTCGATAAATTCTTTTGAAAGGATTAATCCTAAACCGGTTCCCATTTCATTTTCAGTTCCGTAAGTACTTATCTTACTGCCAATTTCAAAAAGATTTTCGAGATTCTCTTCAGGGATTCCAATGCCTGTGTCAGAAATTGAAATAGCGATATGTCCATTGTTTTGTTCATAGGAGGTTGTAATACTCCCGTTTTTATGAGTGAATTTAATTGCATTGTGCATCAAATTTCGTATAACAGAAGATATCATGTTTCTATCGGCATAAATAAACACACTGTCAGAAATATTATTCACAAATGAGATGTTTTTCCGGTTTAGATTTTCTTTTAAGATTTCATAGTTCCCATCAATGACTGGTTTTACATCAAAAATTTCTTTCGAAGCTTCAACTTTACCAATCTGAACAGAAGCCCATGTAAGTAAATTGTTCAACAAGTTAATCGTATTCTTGGAAATTTTATGAATATCTCTGCTTAATTCTACTATACTTTCCTTATCCATTTCCTCGGCATCTTCGTCAAGTATCTCGGTTAAACCGGATAATGTTCCAAGAGGACCGCGAAGATCGTGAGCAATTATAGAAAAGAACTTATCCTTTGTAAAATTGAGTTTTTGAAGATGAGCTTCCGATTCGGCTAATTTTTGATTCAGGATATTTTTTTGTCTGTATTTGCGATAGTAAATAACAAGTGTTGTTATCAATAGTATTGATATTGCTATAAGAAGAAAAATTAAAGTTTTTTGTAATTCTGAATTAACGGCGGAAAACTCTTGTTCTTTTTTCAAGAGTGCAATTTTCTTTTCTTTTTGTGTCGCTTCATACTTCGCGTCATATTCGACAATCATTGCCAAATTATCCAGGTTCAGCAAACTGTCCTTTACTTCAACGTACGATTCAAGATAACTTAATGCTCTTTCGGGTAACTGCATTGCTTCATATGCATGGGATAATGCTTTATATGCATCTTTTAAAGATTCAAGTGCGTTAGTTTCTTTCGCATAAGAAATAGCCTGTTTATAATTATTAATAGCCGAATTATAATCTTTTCTCTTAAAATAAACATTTCCGATATTTACTAATAATACTGAAAGCTGGAATTTTGCGTTTCTATTATTAAAATATTTAAAAGATTTTTTATAATGATCCAGTGCTTTATTTAATTCACCTAATTTAAAGTAACACTCACCGATGTTATTTTCAGCTACGGCAATACCTTCCTGATTATGCAGTTCAATATATATTTTAAGTGACTTAGAGTAATGGTCAAGCGCTGACATAATATCATGCTTTTTATTGTAAACTTCCCCAATGTAGTTTTCTACATTTGCTATTAGGTATTTATTTTTACTTTTGCTACAAAGTTCTAACGATTTTTGATACTGTTCAAGTGCCTTATCCAAATTCCCCAAATATTCGTGTGCCGAACCGATAATTAAATAGCAGGATGTTTTATGCAGATCATCCCCAAGGTCATCAAAAATTTCCAAAGCATTAAATCCATATTCAATAGCTTTACGATATTCGCCAAGCATATTAGAATATACTGAGCCCAAATTTAAGTATATAAGGCCCATTCTTTCTCTATTACCTAAATTCTTATATATTTCAAGAGATTTATTGTAAGAATCAATCATTTGAGAAGTATCGTTCAAATAAGTGTAAACTTTTCCCATCTCACTAAGAACAGTTCCCATTTTCAATGAATCTTTCAACTCGGAATAAATCGAAAGAGCCTCTTTGAATTTTACTATTGCAATATCTTTTTTACCTAATTTGAAAGATGCATTTGCGAAATCTCTTAATGCATTTGCCTTTAACTTAACTAGTTTGTTTTCGTCAGCTAAAGTAATTGCCTGAATGGAATAGCTAAGTGCTTCGGATACTTTACCTAATTTAATACTCGACGATGCTAAACGATTGAGGGCTTCTATTTTTCCTTTAGGATAGTTGATTTTATCAGAAGCTTTTAAAGCGTCTTCATAATAAGAAAATAATTTTCTGGAACTATCAATCTCTCGATAAGCATCAGCCAGCTCGATCGCTATATCAACATATCTTTCACCCTCCGCATCATTAAGCAAGTTTTTTAAACTGTCAACCTTACTTTGGGCTAACAATCCCGAGGAGATTAACAGCAAAAAGAGGATTAGATATTTAGTCTGAAAAAAAATCAAGTTTGCCCTATTTTTCTAATTTCTGATAATTCCGCTGCAAAGATACACATTTCTAATAATATTTGTTGAGAATTGATTAGCAATTTATCTTCCGTTTTACAATGATTTGTGATGTTTTAAATAATTTAATAATTCTGATAAATATTTCCCTTTAAAATTATTATAGACCTTTCGAAAACCATCTCCGTAAATTGGATCGTGATCATCTTTCATTTGTTTAATTATATTTTGAGCATCTTCGGAGTAATCCGATTTCAAATAGGTATACGAAATAAAATTACAAGTTCCTTCTTCCAACTGCTTCGATAATTTATGATCGATATTTTCATTTATCCAAACATGCATCAATTCATGAGCTAAAGTGGCTTCAATATATTTTGCCGGAATTTTATTCAGAATAAAAATTTTATGAGATTTTGAAATTTTAGTTTTCGACCCATGATTTGTTTTCATAACTGTTGTCAGGCAATATCCTCTTGCAGAATTTGAGTA
>JAADIB010000388.1 GCA_013151565.1 Chlorobiota bacterium | reverse complement strand
TGATATTAGTGTAGAAAAAGCTATTAATGAAATAAAGGATATTCAGCAATTAACATACATGTTGCCTAAAGCTTGGCTTATGAAAACTAAATAAAATACAAAAAAATGATTCTTGATAGTATTTAATTTGTGGGTGCTGCATTCCACACAAAACAGGAAGTAAAGCTTTTATGCATTAGAAGGTTTCTAATGCATAATTAGGGTTAAAGTAATTGGAAAGGGAAAAAACCAGTCCCGATGAAATCGGGTAAGTGTGGTATTAGTGCATCACGTTTTTGACTCAACTAAAATTGTTACCGGTCCGTCATTTAATATCTCCACTTCCATCATAGCACCGAATATCCCGAATTTCACTTTATCTTCACCGATATTTTCTTTTACTCGCTCTATAAATTTCTCATATAGGTTTTCTGCCATTTCAGGTGGTGCAGCTTGTGAAAAACTCGGTCTGTTCCCTTTTCGTGCATCGCCGTATAAAGTGAATTGTGATATTATTAACATTTCTCCAGAAATATCTTTGATAGAAAGATTCATTTTTTCATTTTCATCTTCAAATATTCTCAAGTTGCAGCACTTATCAGCAACAAAATTAAGTTCATCAATTCCGTCACCATCTTTGACTCCTAGAAGCAGCACCAAACCTTGTCCTATTTTTGCTTCATAATTATGCGAGGAAATTCTCACACCGCCTTTTGAAACTCTTTGTACTAGTGCTCTCATTTATTTATCCCGAATTAAAATATTAGCTAAACTATTTCTGGCTGAGTTCTAGCTATTTCTCAAAATATCAAATTTAACTTGTCTATAAGACTCCTAATATAATTGCTGAATTCATTAAAATTTAGCTCTATTTCTTAATGAATTTAACACCATCTAAGTTCTTAAAATCATAATCTTGAGTCCAAATAATTGCACTATTCTTACGTGCTGTTATATAAATCAAACTATCAGCCATTGGAATACCATTTTTCGCACTCAATCTTGCTGCCTCAATTGATATTTCTGAAGTAACATCAATCACTTTACCTTGATACATCAAAGCAATTGCCTCAAGTGCTGTATTTTCATCCCTCATAACTAGAATCTTTTTATAGATCTCATAGATATTGATCGTCGAGACAATTAATTCTTTTGTATTCTCAATTGCTGGGGCAAAATATTTTGCATTTTTAGCATCAGCAAAATATTCCAACCACCCTGATGAATCAACTAAATTCATAATCTATCAGCTTCTCTTTTAATATTTGTATCCATCCCTTTTAAGAAACCCCGAGATTTTTTAATATCCTTTATTGGTATTAGTTCTATCCTATTATCAATTTGGATCATTTGAAATTTCTGTCCTGGAGTGATTTGAATTTTATCTCTGATCTCCTTCGGAATGACCACCTGATACTTTGTAGATATTGTTACCGTTGTCATTTTTTCTACCTTAATTATATACTACTCTAAAGATATCGATAATAATTACGTAAGTCAACATCTTTATCGATGCCCTATTGCCTTACTCCAGAGACAACTCTTTCAATTTCAGCATAGTCTTTTTTAACTTTAATATCAGAAAAACCATTTTGCTCCAGAATACTTATTACTTTCTCTGCCTGCCCTTTCCCTATTTCATAGAAAAGTTTTCCTCCATCTTTGAGTAACGTCTTACTGATATTAGTGATGTGTTCATAAAACTTAAATCCATCTGCGCTGTCTGTTACAGCTAACGAAGGCTCATATTCAATAATCTCCTTTTGCAGAGTTTGATACTCTTCATCGCTAACGTAAGGCGGATTTGAAACTATAATATCAAATTTATCTTTCGCTTCCGATATATCGAAATCAAAGATATCTAACTTACTGAACTTTACTTGAGTGGAAAGGTCTGTAAGTTCTGCATTTCTTTTTGCCAATTCAACTGCTTCTTCAGATACATCAATCCCGATCACTTCAGCATTCGGGAGATTTTTAGCCAGCGCTAAAGCAATATTGCCGCTGCCGGAACCAATATCTAGAATTTTTATCTCATCCTCATGATTTACAGCGTTTATAATTTCCTCAATTAGTATTTCCGTTTCCTGACGCGGTATCAATACTGACTTATTAACCTTCAAAGTAATCCCATAAAACTCAACATCACCAACAATGTACTGCAGCGGTTCAAATGTACCTCGTCTTGAGATATACTCTCGGTACTTTATTTTTTCGGCATCGGAAAGTGGACGATTAAATGACATATAAAGATCCAGCCGTTTGCATTTTAAAATGGAAGCGAGTAATAATTCTGCATTCGTCCTAGCAGAATCTATTCCCTTTTTCTCTAAGTAATCAGTTGATAGATTAATTGATTCAAGAACTGTAAGCATGTAAAATCAGTTTAATTTTTAATGATGAAATATATTGAATTTCGAGACAAGATATTTTGAATGGAATACAGTTATTTGCTTAATGGTGCAAAGACTTAACGGGTTAGACTGATTTTAAAATATCTTATTCTATTCCAAGCTGAGTTTTCACTTCTACTGTTTTAGCTTCGTATGCTTTCACAACCTTTTTCACTTGCAATTGCGATGATGTATTAAATGCCGCTTGATCCTTAGCTGCTAATAGAGCAAATAATCCGATAAAAAGGATAATTATCCAACCTCTGTACTTTAAATTATTATATCTTATCATTTGATAGAGCAGAGACGAAATAAGAAGCAGAATTATCAAAACACCAATTGATATTCCAAAAATTGAATCTGATAATGCTACTTTTGGAACTGACATTACATCTATTGCATAAATCAGTGGCTGCACCAATACAAATATCATTGCAGTGTTTAAGAAGAACTTTTTAATAGTATCGGCATATTTTCTTTCACTTACTTCATAATATGAATTTGGTTTGAAATAAACATATAATGCTGATACAGATGTGAGCGCAAATGAAACCGAGAGAAAATAGAGAAACGAAATTATAGTTGCATCAGTAAAAAGCATATCCGATATGGAAGTTACTTCATTCAAACTGCTTGAATCACTGATGAGTTTAATGCTTGCAATGAGAATATAGACTGATACAAGTAGCAAATAAACGGCTAATCGCGATGAATTTGTAAGTATTTTAATCATCTTGTTTTTGTAAATACTGAATTCCGCATCTCTATTGGTCGATTCATCTTTAGTTTTATTAACCAACTTTGAAATATCACTTAGATCAAAACTGTGTTTAAAAACATATATCAATGCTACAGCGGGAATTAAAAGAAAAACTACATAAAATAAATTATCAAAAACCAACAGAGCAGAATCTTGAATAATTTGAACGTATGCAAACATAAGTGTAAATAAAGGCAATAAAATGATCCCGAGTGTGGCATAAATATTAAATGTAGGTAATGATATCAGGTCTTTCGATAATTTAATAAAATGTGCATTCTTATGAGACTTTCCACGACCATTAAACATACAGGATAAAAGAGTGGATCCAAACAGCAAGGCTAGATAAGGCAGCAAGATCATATACGATATTGTTGTTAAATATGATAATAGCTCTATTCTTTGAGCCGATTGCGGAAGTATTATGTTTTGTAAAAATTCCATTCTTCAAAATCCTTAAGTTAGAAGATCTACCAAAATAACGATGAGTATTTCAGCAACAATTATTCCCTTTAAAACCATACCGGTTACTTTATTCGATTTATTCGTCATATAAACTAAAATAATAATAAAAGCAGCAATTGAGGCGAGCAAAAGTGTAATAAAATTTGAACTTGCACCGAAGTTAACGCCGCTTAATACTACTTGTAAAATAACTAATAAACTAACTGATATCCACGAGATAATATATTTACCATAACTAATATTTTTATTCTCTTCAACCATCATCACCTCGCTAAATTAAAAACAACATTGGAAAAATAAAGAGCCAAATCATAGTTAAATAACTCCAATAAATAACAACTGAATTCAATTTAGTATATACCTTACTTATTTCATCAGTTCTAGCTAGTATTATTAGTAAAATTAAAAGAAGCACTAATCCGATCACAAGATGAAGCATAAAAATAAAATAAGCGAAAAAGTATGTTGTAAAAAATATCGATAATCCTTCACTTAAATTTGCAAAAGATTCTAAACTGTATTGGTAACCCTTCCCTGCAAGATATACACAGTCAATTAACCTGTTTACCATAAAGAGAAGACCAAAGATAAAAGTAACACTAATAAAAATCATTGATAAGAATTTATTTTTATCAAGTGCAGCAACTTTTGAAAGTCCGATAGTTAAACCACTTGTAAGCAGAATGATTGTATTAAATGTCGCAAACGAAAGTAAAAGTTCAGATTTTGCAAAGTCATATTCAGCTTGAAAATCTAAACCGCTTATGTAATGATAAATAAGTAAGCCTGCAAAAAGGATAAAATCGAAAAAGATAAAAATCCACATTCCCCTATTTACAGAAAATAAATTAGAGTTCTTTTCATCAATTATTTGGTCATCAAATGACATTAATTACTCCTGTTTGAGATCTATTAACCAATACGATTAATAATCAACCTGAAACATTTTTTAAATATAAATAGATCAATTTTATATCGTTATCCATTAAATTCACTATCGAAGCTTTAAATCCTAGCGAAACAGGATCCGAGTCTAACTTCTGTATAAAACTATTATAATCTTCTTGATTTAATTTTGTTATGTAATTATAAACCACTTTTTCTAGATCAAGCGAATTTTCTTTAAGTAAATTTGCACTCTTAACATTATCATTTTTGATCTTATCAGTAATCGTCATACTCAATTCAATATTCTTTTTATTTTCATCTGCTAAAATAGAAATTGATTCTTTTATAGGAATATGATTGGGATCAACTATACCGGCAGAAAGATTATATGTTGCATCCAATTTATCTTTAACTTCTGCCATTGTAACTTCAGGATAGTCTCCCAAGGTACGAATATATTGAATGATCGCTACCCTATCTTCGGGCGAGATAAATTCATATGCTGTCATTCCTGTTCCAGGCACTCCATCATTAACAGTTTTGTATAGGTCATAAAAAGTGCGCCCGTTAGTCCAGCCTTCTGCAGAATGAAAATTCCTCGGTTTCGGATTCAAAGCTGCTGCTGCAACACCATCACCTTTGCCTTCATCACCATGACACGAAGCACAAGTAGTCTTATATAAATTTTTACCCTTTGCAATAAGTTCCTGTGTCGGTTCTGTAATCAGAGTAAGATCCATTGCCGGTTTCATTCCGCCAACCTTGGTTTCAATTTCCCTTACAACATTCAAAGTATCGAGAGATGTTCCGGGAACAGTATTGAAAGAAACTGCATCCAGATTATTAACGTAATATACCCCTATTACTAATGCAACAATGAAAAAGTAGATATATACCAAGCTAAATAACCTAATAGGATTTTTCAGCAAGGACTTAAAATTAATTTCACTTTCAACTTTTTTCTTCTCTTCCATAAACCTTCCTAATAGATTAAACTATAATCTAAAATCAATTCCTCTTTGTAGTTTCGGATCACCAATTGCGACAAGATTTGTATTTCTTGCTTTAAAGTAAAATACAACCATCACGATACCAATACCTAAAATGATGAATCCAATTTCAATCCATCCGAAAACAAAACTATCCGGGCTGAACGTCGGCATAACAATCCAGTAAAGGTCCATGATGTGAGCAAAGATCAGCCATGCGGACATAAACTTCAACCGCTTGGGGTCCATTTTTGATGGTTGAGAAAGTAATCCAAAATAAGGTACTCCAAAATGTACAATAAGAAATATAATCGAAAAGATCATCCAAGACCCTTCCCATTTTTGAATGAACCAAAATGTTTCTTCAGGTAAATTTGCGTACCAGATCAATAAGTACTGACTGAATGCTATATAAGCCCAAAAATTTATGAATGCAAAAAGTAGAGCGCCTAAACTATAATAATGATCTTTCTTGATCCCTTTTACTAATAAACCTTTTTCATTCAGCCAGATTACAAGGAGAGTGCCGACAGCAAGGGAGACAACAACAGTTCCCGAAAAGTAGTAAACACCAAAAATTGTTGAGAACCAATGCGGTTCCAGACTCATCAGCCAATCAATTGAAGAGAATGTAATAGTAAAAGCGAAAATCGGCATGAACACAGCGGATATTCTTGCATTTATTCTTGTGATCTTTTGATCTTTAGTCTTATCCTGCTTTTTAGAATTACGAATTAATAACCAATAGAATATAATCCAAATGGCAAAATATACAATAATCCTGATCGTGAAAAAGGTCATATTCAAATAAGGAGATTTCTGCTGCAATATCTCATCAACGGCAACCACATCTGTATGAGTCCAATGAAATATATCATGTACATGGAAGAAAATCGGCAGTGCAACAAGCGGTAAGATCAATAATACTGCTGAGAGAATTTCAAAAATTCTTCTGAACGGTGTACTCCAAACAGCACCTACAAGATGCTCCAGAGCAACAAAAAACAATGCCCCCAAACCAACACTGGTTAAGAACTCTAACAAAATAACATTATTGAATGCACTTCTAACAGGATCGGACATATATGCCAAAACCGCTAAAATCATTCCGATCACAAATAACACTATTCCCAATTTCCCCACAACTGAGGGTAAATCTTTTCGACTATATTCAATTACTTTTTCGGATGAACTCATTTTAAGTCGGACTCCTTAGCGTTTAAAGATCTTTGTAATGCGCGTACATATAGAATTACCGCCCATCTTTCATTTCTATTCAACTGTGAAGCGTAAGACGGCATAACATTCTGACCATCCATCAGAACCGCATAAATTCTTCCATCGCTCCAATTACGTACTTTTTCAGAATGTAAACTGGGTGGATTCGGGAACTGACCTCTGAGTCTGCTGTCCCCCTTTCCAAAATATCCGTGACACGGGCTGCAGTATATATCAAATTTCTTCTTTCCCAATTCCAAATTCTTTTCTGTTATTGCAAGCGGATTTATAAGCTCCTTCCCTGCTGCATCAGGATCACCGGCATATCTGTATGGCATATTCCCCCTAGCAACAGTACCTTTTACGGGGACTCTCATTGAAAAACCATCAGAGAAAAATGTCGATACTTCCTGAGGGATGTATTTTGATTGTTCCCGCATCCAATTGAATGGAACCATGAACATTAATTTATTAAGAGTAAAATAAGTAGTCCCGGATACAGCAAGCGCAACAACAATCAGAAATGTTATAAACTTTGGCTGCAGAACTGTGTTCTTGAAATTAACTTCATCATTATCCCAATAAATTGCTGTAATGGATTTTGCGCCAATAGAAGCTAAAAATGAACGTACATACTCTTCATCAAATTTTGGATCTTCTGCTTCAATGCTTATACCATATTTATCCGAAGTAACACTCCTAATAAAATCCGTATCATGAAGCGGATGACTTATATTAGGAAATTTAAAGAAAATAGCGATCATTGTAACAACCGTACCAATAGATGCCGAAAGCACGGTAATTTCGAATAACACAGGCACCCAAGCCGGGAATGAGAAAAATGGTTTTCCACCGACAATAACAGGATAATCAATTGTGGTCATCCAATACATAAAAATAAACATTACAAAAAGCGCAGAGAGTCCAACCGCTAAAGCAATATAAGGAAGCTTTGAAGGTTTTAACTTCATTGCCGCATCCATACCGTGAACCGGATACGGTGTATGCACATCATATTTTTGAAATCCTTCGGCTGCAGTTTTTTCTGCCGCTTCAATTATTTCATCGGGTGTATCGAATAACCCTGTGTAACCGTAAAGAATTTTTTCGTCCATTGTTAATGATCCTTATGGCTTGGTTGAGAGCCTTCAACCACAGCCTTAACTTCTACTATTGAAACAACCGGTAAAGTTTTAGTAAATAACAACAAAAATGTAAAGAAGAACCCGAAGCTGCCTAACAATATTGAAAGGTCTGTCAAAGTCGGAGTAAAATATGCCCAGCTTGATGGCAGATAGTCCCTTGCTAATGATGAGACAGTAATAACATATCTTTCAAACCACATTCCTACATTTACTAATACAGCTATAATAAACATTAGCGGTATTGTCCTTCTTATTTTTTTGATCCAGAATAATTGCGGGAATAATACATTGCACGAAACCATTATCCAATAAGCCCATGCATATGGACCAAATGCCCTGTTTACAAAAGTGAACTGTTCAATTTGTACGCCGCTGTACCAAGCAATAAAAAATTCCATTGCGTATGCATATCCAACAAGTGACCCGGTTAAGAGTATAACCTTGTTCATCTTCTCCAAAGTATCAATAGTAATTATATGCTCATAATTAAAAATCTTTCTTATAAAAATTAAAACATTCTGCACCATTGCAAAACCGGAGAAAACTGCGCCGGCTACAAAGTATGGAGGAAATATGGTTGAATGCCAGCCAGGTAGAATAGCAACGGCAAAGTCGAAACTTACTATTGTATGCACAGAAAGTACGAGGGGAGTAGCAAAACCGGCAAGAACTAAATATACCATTTCGTAGTGTTGCCAATGTCTGTTAGAACCTCTCCATCCAAGTGATGTAATAGAATATATGGTTTTCTTAATTTTACTTTTTGTTCTGTCCCTTAAAATTGCAAAGTCAGGAATCAGCCCAACATACCAGAAGATAAAGGAAACGGTAAAATATGTTGAAACTGCAAAAACATCCCAAAGTAATGGTGAATTAAAATTAACCCATAATGAATGCTGGTTTGGATAAGGGAATAGATAACCGTCTAACCAAGGTCGCCCGACGTGAATCGCCGGGAAAATACCCGCTGTCATTACAGCAAAGATAGTCATACCTTCTGCAAAACGTGCTATACCATTACGCCATTTTTGTCTTAATAAAAATAGTATAGCAGAGATCAATGTACCCGCGTGACCAATACCAACCCAGAATACAAAGTTCACAATAGGAAAACCCCATCCGACAGGATTGTTATTTCCCCATAGCCCTGTACCATAATAGAACGAAGCCAATAAAGCAATTGCACCGATCATCAGCATTGTTGTTGTAACGGCAAGAGCAATATAATATTTCTTATCAGGCTTTGTATCTAGAGGTTTTGAAATGAGATCATCAATAGACCGAAGTGATGGTTTTCCTTCAATAACCGAAACATTTTTTGAATAATCTGGAACACTGCTACTCACTATGTATCCTCCGAATGAGTATTTCTTAATTTTGCAACATATGTTACGTTTGGTCTTACATTTAAATTTTGGAGCACTAAGTAACCTAAATTATGCTTCTTGTATTGAGAGACTCTTGAATTCGGATCATTTACATCTCCAAAGACAATTGCATCAGCAGGACAAGCTTGTTGACATGCTGTTACAACATTTTCTCCTTTGATCTCCCGCCCTTCTCTAATTGCATCTTCTCTTTCCTCCGAAATTTTCTGAACACAGAATGAACATTTCTCCATAACACCGCGAGATCGAATTGTTACTTCCGGATTATAAACCAGCGGAGTAACTTCATTTTCATAATAACTATCAGCAAAATGATCGAGGAAGTTGAAAAAGTTAAACCGTCTTACTTTATAAGGACAGTTGTTTGCACAATATCTTGTACCAACACATCTATTATATACCATTTGGTTCAATCCGTCAGGACTATGGTTGGTTGCATTAACCGGACAAACATTTTCGCAAGGTGCATTGTCACAATGCTGACACAGCATCGGCTGATTACTCACAATCGGATCTTCAGGTGTACCCGAATAATATCTATCGATTCTTATCCAATGCATTTCTCTGCCATTTGCAACTTGATCTTTACCAACGACCGGGACATTATTTTCAACATCACAAGACGCAACACAAGTAGCGCAGCTAACACATTTATTCATGTCAATAGCCATTCCCCACTTGGTCTCAGTAAATTTATGTTCTGAAGTTATACTAACTAATTCTTCATCATGCTCGCGAGCAAATTCCGGATTTTTCTTATATTCCGTCAGTGTCGCTTCTCTGATGATCCCTCTCTTAAGATGGAAATCTTTTACGAAATCTTCATCAAGAGGATGATGTTCTTGAGTTGAAACAAGTTCATATTCCTCGCCGGTTTTTTCAATGGAAACACCTGAAGTGATCCAAGGCGATGACCCGCTTTGCTGATTAAGAAGATCATTTGCATTAATTCCTGCATCTTTCCCGGCATCACCGATTACTGTTCTGCCGTAACCAAGTTCCACAGTGATCATATCTTGTAGTACACCTGGTTGAATCATTACGGGAAGATTTACAGAATTATCGCCAACTGAAACTTTAATAACATCCCCAATTTCTAAATCCATCTTCTTAGCAGTTGACGGTGCAATAGCTGCATAATTATCCCACGCTGCTTTGGAAATCGGATGAGGGATTTCCTGAAGCCATCCGTTGTTTGCAAAACGTCCGTCTCCGATAAAATAGCTCCTTGATAAAAGAAGTCCAAAATCCGTACTAGCTGACGAATGCTTTCTAAGATCGAATGCAGTAAGATCAAAAACGTGTTTTTTTGTTGACTGTTTATTCAATTCAACATAACCGTCATGAAGTGCAGCAAACCAGAATGATTTAAAATCAACGGCTAATTTCATTTTGTTGTAAATATTTTCTCTGCAGCTTTCCATTAAGTATTGATGATACATATCGTCATTGTAAGCTTCAGAACTGCTTGTAATCCAAGTGAGAAGGATCGCTTCTCTTTGTCTTGAATTATAGAGAGGTGCAATAACCGGCTGTCGTAAGCTGTAAACATTCTTCCGTGCTTGGGCATCACCCCACGATTCGAATGCATGATTTATCGGGAGCGTGTATGTATCACTAACAGTTGATTCATTCTCGCTTTCAACAAGTGATACAACGAGACCAACATTTTTAAGCGCATCTGCATAATTCATTGATGAAGGAATATGGAATGCGGGATTAACATCATAATGAATTACCGCGCCGAACTCACTTTTATTAAATGAATTAATAAGAACTTTAAAATCATCCAGATGTGCTTGACGTCCTGTGTTTACATATGCTTTGTCATAATCATATAGTTTTGTATTGCCAAGTATTTCATTCAATAAGTTGACAGCGATATGAACATCTGCTGGTAGAACATCCCCGGCGTAGACAATTGCTTTGCCTTTATTGTTTACTAAATCATCTATCAGATAATTTACTTTAATAGCATCTAAATTCCATTTAGTCACAAAAGAATCCAGCGAATAATTGGACAGCTTTTTCTTGACACTTGAATCAACATTTATTACTGACGCACCTCGTTTAACAACTTCGCTCATAAGCGATAAAACAAAGTCATATTGTGCATCAGGTCTAACTTGAATACGATAATCAGAGTTAGTGTTGGTAAGGCTCATTCCAGCTTCGGCAACGTATAATCTGTTGAAGTGATCGCTTTTCATAATATCGCGTCTGCTTGAGAAAAGTCTTGTTGCTTCAACATGATTTGCTTCCTTAGCAAGGAAATCACTTTCAAGAGAAAGAATAATATCCGCTTCATCCCATTTGATTGACGGAATTTCCGGACTGCCGTAACTTTTGAACCACGCAAACTTTTTATTACAATTATTAAAAAGTTCATAGGAATATACTTCTGCGGTTGAGTATCTCTGCTTAAATTCATCAAGTAATTTTTTTTCAGTTGGTGAATTTATAGGGTGAGTAATAACTGCAATTTTTTTGCCGCTTTTTACTATTTTGTCTAATTTGTTAATGATGTCAGAATCAGCAGATGCCCAATCAACTTTGTTTTTCCCCTTAGTCGGGAACTGTAAACGTGACGGATCATATAAATTATAAACAGAAGCTTGACCTGTAGCACAAATCTTTCCTTTGTTGATCGGATGAAGATCATTCCCGTCAACTTTTATCGGTCTTCCCTCTCTTGTTTTTATCAGGATACCGCAAGCTTGTGAACAACCGCTGCAGGTAGATGCATAATAATTCGGTTTTCCCGGCAGCAATCCGTCCGGTCGTTTTATATAAGGTGCTAACTCTTTCTGATCATGGTAATCACTGCACGCAGTAACAGCAAACGCAGTGGAAGCAGAAAGAAGCGCTAAAAATTTTCGTCTTGAAAGTCCATCTAGTTTTGAAGGATCGAATTCATCGGTAGTACCTTCCATAAATTCATCGGACTTACTTACAGGCAATTCTTTTTTATTATACTCGTCTATGCTTTTCCAATATTTCTTATTTTCTTTCGACATAATTGGTCAATTTCTATTTAGTTTTATTATCTCGTTTAACAGCTTGAGGATGTGGGTGAACCTCTTTTAACTTAATCACTTTTGTGTTTTTACTAAAGATATTCATCGGGAAAAATGACATCAGCATAAGCCCTAATGAACTTTTTCCGGCAGTAGTAAAAAACTTTCTTCTATTCGATTTTTTTTTAATAATATTATTCATAAAACTTCTTCTCCGCTTCTATCTATGACAAGCTGCACAATACTTGGGTCCTTCTTTAACCTCACTCAAATATGGAAGATATTTCTGAGGTTCACGATGACAATCCAGGCAAGCATTCATTGTGAATGATTTAACTTGTTTAACAACTTCCATCTCTCTTATATTACCATGACACGATTCACAATCGATTCCCTTATTTACATGAACACTGTGATTAAAATATGCATATTCCGGAACTTTATGAACTCTTTTCCAAGGCAGCAATTTTCCGCTTTCGTAGTATTCTCTCAGTTTAATAATTTCAGGTCTGTCTTTTCTTGCTACAGTGTGACAGTTCATACAAATATTAACCGAAGGAATGAGCGCATGCCTTTCTTTCGTGACACCGGTATGACAGTACTGGCAGTCAATTCCCATTTTACCCGCATGAAGTTTATGTGAATAATGGATAGGCTGTTCAGGCTGGTAACCGACACCGTCTCTCTCTTCACGGGAGACGTAAAAAGTTATAATGAATGAAATTGCTACAACAAAAATAGTGAGAGGAACTCTAACTTTCAGAGTATAATCAAGTATAGTTTTTTTCATTTGTATCCTATCAAAATAGAAACTTACATTGATATAATTTTTTAGGAATGAACCTTAATGAAACAATTAGTAAATAATTTATTAAAGATAATGTATATTATTTTCTTAAAAAAAGACTTATCAAGATATTAAATATTAATCTAAAAGGAAAATAAATTTAAAAAATTTTTCACTGCAGTGTAAAGAATAACCGGTTTCTATGTTAGAATAAAATATTCTTGGGAAAACGATGTTTTGACCCTAATTATGTATTATTTATGCGCCGTATGAAATTTCCCGTTCGCGGATAACTTGTATTTCATTGTTTATCTGAGATGCTAATTCTTCTTCGGTTGGAAGATAAAGTTGATATTCAGATGCAAATAATTGCCTGCTTTCATTTAGTACGGAATATTTGACAATCGTTTCATTTTTATCTGAACAAAGAATAATTCCTATTGTAGGATTATCTCCTTCAACTTTAAATTTATCTTCGTACAAGCGAACATACATATCCATCTGTCCAATATCCTGATGAGTCAATTTCCCAATTTTCAAATCGATCAGAACGAAACATTTCAAAAAGTAATTATAAAATACCAAATCGACATAAAAGTCATCATCACCCGTTGCAATTCTTTTCTGCCGAGCAACAAAACTAAAACCTTTTCCTAACTCAAGAAGAAAATCGTGGAGCTTATCAATCAGTTCTTGCTCTAAATCTGATTCGCGATAAACATTTTTATCCGCTAAATCGAGGAATTCCAAAACATATGGGTCTTTTAAAATATTCTCGGGAGAATATTTTTTTATTCTTTCTTCGGCTTCTTTTTTTATCAGACTTTTATCTTTACTCTTTAGTAATCGCTCGTAGTAGAATGAATTTATCTGTCGTTCTAATACCCTGGTACTCCAACTATTATCGGCTGCTTCATTCATATACCATAAACGTGCATCGTTATTTTTAACTTTTAGCAACAGCCTATAATGCGTCCATGATAATTCTACCCTTAGCTGCGGACTGACAGCTAAAGGGCTTTCATTTCGCGAATGTAATTGGTGACGCACTGCGTCACCAATTGGATGAACTTCAGATTCGAGACGCACTGCGTCACGAAATGGGAATGCCTTGTAAAACCTTCTCATATTCCTAAGATTAGTTTCATCAAATCCTTTTCCAAATTCATTAGTAAGTCTTATAGATAATTCTTTAAGTAAATATTTCCCGTATTCAGCTCGCTCTTTTCCATGTTGTTCTTCTTCTACAATGATCTCGCCTATTTTCCAATATGTGGTAACCATTTCAAAATTAACGTTTTGAATTACACGCTTATGCGAATTTTCTAAAATTGTTCGAATCGAATCGTAAATGCTGGTTACATTTATATTTGTTTTCTTACTCATTTTACTTTTTGTAAAATATTTGAAAATTATTTTTCACGGTCAATTACAAAATCAACAAGAGCAATAAGAGAGTTTTTATATTCGGAATCTTCAAAAATATTCAGGCAGTTTTTTGCTTTTTCCGAATATTCGTGAGCGGCTTTAAGTGAATATTCAATTCCACCGTTAGATTTAACAAGTTCGATTATTTCACCGATCTTTTTGTTTTTTTTACCTTTTTTTATTTTCTTCTTTATTTCGGTAACGCTTGATTTTCCTTCTTTTGATAAGGTATGAATCAGAGGAAGAGTAAGTTTCTTTTCTTTTATATCACCGCCAAGCGGTTTACCTATTTTTTTTGTGCCGGTGAAATCCAAAATGTCATCTTTTATTTGAAACGCAATTCCAAGATTTTCCCCGTAATCTCTGAGGGCTTCGATCTTCTCGATAGAAGTTGTAGCGCTACGAGCGCCTATTTCGCAGCAGGTTGAAAGTAATGATGCGGTTTTATCGGAGATAATCTTAAAATAAGTTTCTTCGTCAATATCCAGTTTTCTTGCTTTATATATCTGGAGTAATTCCCCTTCTGACATCCTTTTTACAGTATCGGTAATTGTTTTCAAAAAGTCAAAATCTTCGCCGTCAACAGATGTCATTAAACCCTTTGATAATAAATAATCGCCCAACAATACGGAGATCTTATTGCCCCAAATATTATTAAGTGACGGAAGCCCTCTTCGTTTAGCAGCTTCATCAACTACATCGTCGTGCACTAAAGTCGCTGTATGAAGAAGTTCAACCAGCGTTGCTCCTCTGTATGATCTGTCATTTACCTCGCCACTAACCTTTGCCGAAAGAAGAACAAGTAGCGGTCTTATTTTTTTTCCTTTTTGTCTTAAAATAAATTTAATAACAAAATCCACTAAACGCACATCTGATTTTAGTGAGTCTTTGAAAATTTGATCAAAATCCTTTAATTCGTTCTGTATCGGTTTTTGTATTTTTGATAAATTGTGATTAATCAATTTCTTCTTTTTTCTTTTGAAATACTTTTGATACAATTATACTGATTTCGTATAACATAGCTAACGGAATAGCAAGTAAAACTTGAGCAACGGGATCGGTACCGGGCGTTAATATTGCCGCAAAAATAAGAATGGTGATAATAGAATGTTTTCTGTATTTACGCATTATTTGGGGGGTAAGAATACCTAGTTTGGATAGAAGAAAAGAAAGCATCGGTAATTCGAAAACTACAGCGGCGCCAAGCATAACGGAAATAATGATAGAAAAGTACTCCGCTATCGCAAAATTATTTTCTATTTCAGTTGTTCCGAATTTACCTGCAAACTTCAATGTGAGTGGAAGCATAATATAATATGCGAATGCAACACCGCTTAAAAAACAAATGGTTGAAAAAACTACGATTGCAGTAATGTATTTCCTTTCACTTTTTTTAAGAGCCGGTGAAATAAATTTCCAGATTTGATAGAATATGTTCGGAATGCTGAGAACTATTCCGCCAATAATAGCAATCTGTACGTAAAGGAATAATTGTCCAAACGGTCGTAAGTTTTGAAGGTGAATCTGTGCAGTTTTAGCAGGTACTAACAATACACTTTCAACAAGGAAATCAATAAATATCCATGTAATTATTGTGCCGATCAAAACACCGGCTAAAGAATAAACTATGCGCCATCTAAGTTCCTCAAGGTGTTCAAGAAAAGTCATTTCTACGGTTTGTTCTTTTAACTCTTCTTCACCGTCTTCTATTAATTTATCTTCTTCAGTGCTCAATTATTTCTTCTAGTTTAATTCTGGATATAATGGAAACTTATCACACAAATCCTTCACATCAACTTTTATTGATGCCAGGACTGTATCATCCTCGTAGTTCTTGATCGCCTTATCAATAAAATCGGCGATGGTTATCATTTGTTCGTCTTTCATTCCTCGCGTTGTTACTGCTGGAGTTCCAATTCTAATTCCACTTGTAACAAACGGACTTTTTGTATCAAACGGTATCATGTTTTTATTAACAGTAATGCCGGCTTTACCTAAAGCAACTTCAGTCTTTTTACCGCTGATATTTCTGTTTGTCAGGTCAATAAGCATAAGATGATTATCCGTGCCGCCTGAGATCACATCATAACCTCGAGACATTAACTCATCGGCAAGTTTTTTTGCATTGCTCATAACTTGTTTCGCATAAACTTCAAAGGAATCATCAAGTACTTCGCCGAATGCAACAGCCTTTGCCATAATGATATGCATTAGAGGACCGCCTTGGATGCCGGGCATTATCATACTATCAAAAAGTTCAGACATTAATTTCAGCCTGTCCCCTTTGAATGTTTTGATTCCTAGAGGATTTTCTCTGTCCTTACCAATCATAATTACACCACCGCGCGGACCTCGTAAAGTCTTATGCGTAGTAGTCGTTACAACATCGCAGTAAGGTAGCGGATTATTGAGTAAACCTTTTGCAATCAACCCAGCCGGATGGGACATATCGCAGAGCAAGAATGCACCTACCTTATCCGCGATCTCACGAAATTTACTATAATCCCATTCTCTTGAATAAGCGCTTGCCCCGGCAATGATCATTTTTGGTTTTTCTTTTACAGCAAGGTCTTCAATAATGTTATAATCAAGTGTTTTCGTTTCTTTATTTAACGGATAACCAACTGCATGATATATCTTACCTGAGAAATTAACAGGTGATCCGTGGGTCAAGTGTCCGCCATGATCAAGACTGAGTCCGAGTATTGTGTCACCGGGCTGCAGAAGAGCCATATACACACCCATATTAGCTTGGGAACCGCTATGCGGCTGAACATTCACGTATTCGGCGCCGAAGATCTTTTTCAATCTTTCTCTGGCAATATCTTCTGCCATATCAACATATTCGCAGCCGCCGTAATATCTTTTACCGGGATATCCTTCGGCATATTTGTTAGTAAGAACTGAACCGGCAGCTTCCAGAACCGCTTTGCTGACAAAATTTTCCGATGCAATTAACTCTAAATTATCCTGCTGACGACTTATCTCAAGATTCAGAACTTCAAAAATCTCTTTATCGTCTTTAATAGATTTTAACATGAAACCTTAATCTCTCATTCTTAAATTATTTTACACGGATTGATTTATTGATCCAATCGTAACAACCGCCTTCTATCTTTACCTCATCGCCTGATTTATAACTTCTAAAGAAATAATCTTCCTGCTGAGGAATGGAGTTTTTTAAAGCTTTAACTCTTTCAACTGCCGCAGAAGACATAGCGCCGCCGACTTTAGCAGCTTTGATATAAGTATCGGAAGCTAATTTATAAACACATTTATCCATCCAGTCAAAACTACCGCAGTTTCTTGCAGCCTGTTCATAAAGTTGAGCCTCAACAAAAATAGGTAAATCCCAAGGCTCTTGACTTGCTTTTTGAGCTTTCTGCAAATATGAACGCGCAACTGATAATTGATCTAATTTTTGATAAATAATTGCAATATTGAAATAATTATCCCTGTTATTAGGATCTAATTTTATTAAAGTTTTATAGGCTCGAATTGCATCATCCGTTCTATCTACTTTCTGATACAGGCTTGCTAATTTTTTCCAATATGTTACTACATCGGGAGCTTTTTTAACTAGAAATTCCATTGGTTCAATCGCACGGTCATAATATCCTGCTCTTCCGCAAGTTTCGGCATATTTCCATGCCTTTTCCATATTTTCTTTATCTAAATCCCAAGCTTTTTTCCTAATATCAACAAGCTCGTCAATGTTTTCAGCCAAACCGTCAATTCGTGAGATCCAAACATCATTTTCCGGGTCCTCTTCAGATAGCGCGGAATAAAGATCAAGAGCTTTCATTTTATAACCGTTCTCTTCCGTTGCATTCTTTATATAAAGAAGCCCCAATCTATCTTTATAAAACGGATCTGCATCCGGATTTTTTTCTAATGCTTTAACATACGCATCAATTTTTTCTTCCGGTGTAGCATCTGTCCATTGTTCAATTACATATGCTTTCCTCAGCATAAAATAACCAGGGTTCTTAGCACCAGCTTCAACAGCTTTATCATATAACTTTAATACTTTCTGAGCTAATTCCTTTTTTTGCTCATCAGTAGTAGCAACACTATCATGAAGATAGAATAGTATATCTTCCATCTTTTTGAACGGTTTATACTGCAAGAACTTACTAGGATCAGTATCAATTACAATCCAACCGTGAGGTTCAGCGCTTTCAAATTCTTTATTTTTATAATATTCATAGAAAAGACTGAATTCAGCAAGAAGATTAACACTATCCCCTTGTTCTGAATAGAATTCTGTTGTTGATTCTGCTTTTGTAGTTGTAAAAGCAAAAATTAAAAATATGCTAAGCAATGTTGTTGTTAAAGTTTTCAATTTTAACTCCATTTTAGTTATTATCTATCTTCTCTTTGAAACCACAGCTCCCCTAAACTTAAGGTTATGGCAGCTTTTATAAACTGTTCTTTAACTAAATTATTCTCTTTTTTACCTCTAATTCCAAATGCAATACCTAAATCTATTAAATTTACTGAACTAAATGGGAAGGTAACACCGGCATGAACTGAATATGCATCAATATTTATCCCATCAAAGCTATATTGAGTTTCTTCAAAGCTTAAACCACATCTAAGGCTCATCTGTTCCCAAGAAGAAGCATGAATACTTCTTACAATCGGTTTATATTGGAATCCTAAGCTGTATTTAATCAATTCCTTGAAATTTTTTTCATATGTATTATTAAAAGTATATTCGTTCCAAGGCTGGTAAACATAATCAAAAAGTACTAAATATTCTTCATTCCATCCAAAAACAGCTCCGAATGTGTATTTTGTAGGTATTTTTGTAATTACTTCTCCTTCCCGTGGGGTTAACTCTCCAATTGATGTTCCTGTTACGAGAGTAGTATCGGTAGTAAGATCGGAGACAAAATTCATCATACCGGACAGTCTGAATTCTAAAGATGTTTCTTTATTAAAATATTCGAACACATTACCGCTTATCAAAGATACTGTAGTTCCAAGACCAGAATATTTATACCTCGTATCATAATAAATGCTCGAAAAAGATGAAGTATTACTAAAATCCCTTTTAGTTGAATAATCATTTGTACCTGAATAATATTCGAACATTGCACCTAGCGAAAATTTGAACGGCAGCCCGGTTGATGCTCCAATAAAAATCTTAGACAAAGAACCGGAACCTGTATATTTGTCATCATAATTCCCAAGTAGAGAATCACTGCCACTTTCAGCAATCTCATACTTTAACGCAGAAATAGGTATCAATCCTATAGCCATAGAAATTCCTAAACTTCTATCAATCGGAAATCCAAGTGTAAAACCGGAAAATATAAAATTATTAGCATATACACTTCCGTTTTGATCGGAATAAGTTGCTCCGAGAAATTTACCGCTTATCCCAAATCTTGTAAGTTTTAGATTTGACCAACTGGCTGGATTATATCCATCTACATAGTCTTTATCAATTACCGCACTACCCAAATCGCCAAATCCCATTCTTCGCGCAGTATGGGAATGTATCTGATCCCCAATTCCATATCTTGAATAAATTGGACCAACCTGAGCAAATAAAAATTGATTTATCACTAAAAATAGAAATAATATTTTAATTAGATTTTTATTCATTTAACTTATTTTTTCGCGGTGTAGATAATTTCTAAATATGGTTTTAAATTTTCATCGGCTGTTGACGACCCCTTTAGTGCAACTTTATTAACAGTGCTAAGTTCGTTTGCTAAAAATATTTGGAGCCCATTATTCTCCTGATCGGAAACCCACCGCTGTACATATCCCGTGATGTCACCTGAGTAAAAGGTGCTATCCTTTCTAAGCAATGTAGGCGCTAGTGTTTTATCTATTTTATTCAATTCATAATCCGATAACGCAAGAACTCCCAATGAATCTGATGGTTTTGTACCAATAAGGGATTCGGAGTCATCATAATAGAATCTAAGTGTAGCTTTATTAATTATTGTATTATCAGGAATCATTGAAATGTCGATCTTAAAACTTGAACGTACAGTAATTCCGCCTTGAACAAATATATTTTCACTATTCCCGATCGGTAATTCTCCATCCACTACATGAACATCGGAAGTAACCGGAACAACTATTGTGTCAACGAAACTGTTAGGAACTTCAACAATAATTTTCAATCTTGCTAATTTATTTTCATTTGAGTATGATATTGCCGGGAAACCGATAATCTTATCACTGCCTGGTGTATAATTAAAATAGAGTCCTTTATTTGAAACTTGATCCGCAGATGCAGAAAGTTCTAACCATTCTTTTGCAAGTTCCTGATCAAAGTCAAAAGTAATTAGCGTATCCTCATAAACTCGGTTTGAACTTCTATCCACATCGTCATAATCTAAACTTGCCAAGGAATCTTTTGTGAAAGTTAAAGAATTCCACGAAGAATTTATTTTATGAACCGTAAAATCGAAAGGATTGGATTTATCAGCGTATGTATAGATCGGATCCATTTCAATGGTGGAACTTAGGATCTGCAGAGTTTTATTATTAACTGCTTCCTTTAATGAATCTGGCAAAAAGATCAGGAACTTCATTAGCATAGTAGATTCAACATTATCATGTTTCCCTAACATAAGAATTTTGGAAGATGTTAAATTCAAACTATCGGTATAAAATTTTGATTGCTGCTGAAGTTTAGCTTGCATACTATTAACTTGAGCAACATCCAGAAGATCACTGTTAGAAAGCAGACCAACACCTACAAGGTTCGGCTCATCGCTGCAGCTCATGAAAATAAAAAACAGCAGCAGCGTTAAAATTACTTTGAACAACCTAACCATTTATCTGATTTCCTCTTATAGAATCATCAATTATATAATTGCACGCATTTAAAAAAATACAGGTTGTAAAATTGGGGGTTTTATTTCTTTTTTTCAATGAAATAATTTTTTCATTATCATTTTCATAATTGATCAAAATTGTCTTCAACCCTGCATTAATTCCACTTTCAATATCACTTGACGAATCGCCTACTAAATATGATCTACTCAAATCAATGTCCAAATCTTCCGCTGCTTGTAATATCATTTGAGGAGAAGGTTTTCTACATTGAGATTTTTCAGGTGAGTTGAACTCCGGGTGATACGGGCAGTAATAAAAAGCATCCACACTTGTATTATATTCTTTCAGCAGTTCATTTATTCTGTTATTCACCGATTTAACCTGATTGTGAGTTATCAACCCGCGACTTATACCTGATTGATTGGAAACCACAATTATTTTAAAACCACATTCATTCTTTAATTTATAAATTCCTTCACCAACGCCTTCGAATAATTTAACTTCTTCCGGATTACCTAAATAACCAGGATCAATGTTCAAAGTATTATCACGATCAAAAAATACTGCCGCAGATTGCATTAAATTTATTAGGAGAGAATTTTTTTATAAACATTTACATAATTTTTTGCTGACTTTAACCAGGTGAAGTTAGACTTCATACCGGTTTTCATCAATCTTTCCCATGCCTTCTTATCTTTGTAAAGAGCCAACGCTTTCTTTATTGTCTTGATCAATTCTTTTTCATCATACTTTTTGAAGACAATTCCATTTCCTTTTTTAGTACTCGGATTATAATTTTCAACCGTATCAGCTAAACCGCCGGTCTCTCTCACAATTGGGATTGTACCATAAACTAAGCTGTACATCTGGTTAAGTCCGCAAGGTTCATATTTTGAAGGCATCAAAAACATATCAGCACCCGCTTCAATTTGATGAGCAATATCATCATCAAATCCAATGTAACATGCAAATTTATCAGAATATTTCATTGCAGCATCTTCAAAGAATTTTTGATATTTTTTATCTCCGGTTCCCAGTATAACAAGACGCAGATCCAATTGCATTAACTCCTTGAATGCTTTCTTTAATAAATCGAAACCTTTGTTGTCATCAAGTCTTGAGATCATACCAATTAAAGGGATGTTTTCGTCATAGTCAAAACCGAACTTCTCTTCAATGAACTCTTTATTAACAAATTTCTTCTCGAGGTTTTTAACAGTAAATTTTTTATGAATCTTCTTATCCTTCTCCGGATTCCAGACCAGAGGATCAATTCCGTTCACAATACCAAAGAAATCTTTTTTACGCTTACATAGATCATCTCTAAGACCGGCGCTTGCCTCGGGAATTTTACATAACTCTTTTGCATAAGTTTCACTAACAGTACTTATAGCATCTGCGTATTTTAACCCGGCATGTAGCATATTAAGTTTACCATTAAGCAATAACTCTTTATCATTATTGAATTCTTCAGGTAAACCGGTTTTTTGAAATGAAGTTTTAGGGAAAACACCCTGAATATTAATATTGTGAATTGTCAGCAGAGTTTTAACATTTTTTAATAGCTCATCATCATCATACAATACTTTTTTATAAATAGGTATCAAGCCGGTCTGCCAATCATTGCAATGAATTATATCCGGTACCCATCCAAGTTTTTTTACCAGTTCAAAAACTGATTTGGATAATAGAATGAATCTTTCGTCGTTGTCTTTGAATTCCTTACCTGTCTGCTGATCGCTGTATAAACTATGACGACTACCGAAATATTCATGGTTATCCAAAAAATAAATTTGAACTCTGGCTTTGCTTCCCACCAAAAATGAGGATCGGAGAGAAAAAGTAACTTCTTTCTTGCCAATTGTCGTAGTAAGATCTTTCAGCCTTACAACTTCATGAATTTTAAATCGTCGTTCATCAACAGCACCATATTTTGGGAGTACAATTCTTACCTCGTGACCAAGTTCTTGCAATTTCTGTGGTAATGCTGATGAAACATCAGCTAAACCGCCGGTTTTTACAAATGGTACAACTTCTGAAGTTACAAATAATATCTTTAATTTTTTTGGAGATGCCATTCTAGAAAGTCCATTTTTTATAAAAATTTAACTTTCAAAGCTACTAAATAATTGACTCCTTATCAAAAATTTTTGCATATTACAGTTTCATTGTTTTTGAATACTTTTTTATTAAGAGTTTAGAATATTTATGAGAACACTCCTAAAAAATCCGTCACAAATTGTTACTGTAAACGCTAACGGTAAAAAATTCAAGCGCGGTTCGGAGATGAATGCAATTGAAGTAATGACCGACCATTCAATTATTATTGAAGAAGGGAGAATTCAAAGTTTTGTTCAGAACGATGATATCAATCCCGACGAAATTGATAAGATAATTGACGTTACGGACAAAATAATTCTTCCGGGGTTGGTTGAATGTCATACTCACACGGCATTTTCAGGTTCCCGTGCTGAAGAGTTTAAACTTCGTCTGCGTGGATTAACATACGAAGAAATAGCAAAGCAGGGCGGCGGTATTATTAATACTGTTGAAGCTGTTCGTAAATCCTCATTTGATGACCTAGTAGAAACCATCAAACCCCGAGTTGAGCATTTTATATCGCAAGGCATTACGGCACTTGAGATCAAAAGCGGATACGGATTAAGTTTTTATGATGAGATAAAACTGCTTCAAGTGATAAATGAATTGAACAAGATATTTAAGATCAGCATTGTTCCAACATTTCTCGGCGCTCATACTTTTCCTCCGGAATACAATAATGACCACGAAAAGTATATAGACCTTATTGTTAATGAAATGCTGCCTTATATTGCTGAACATAACTTAGCAAAATTCTGCGATGGGTTCTGCGAATTAACGGCTTTTTCTGCCAAGCAGATTAAGAGAATATTTGTTGCCGCTGATAAACTCGGTTTTAAATTGAAACTGCATACAGACCAATTCAATTCCATCGGCGGGCTTGATGTAGCGCTTAATTTAAATGCTGCAAGTGTTGATCATCTCGAAGTCCTTAAAGTTGAAGAGATCATTAAATTCAAAACATCAGATACTGCAGCAGTTTTACTTCCAGGAGTTTCTTTCTTTTTAAATTATGGATATGCCCCGGCAAGAAAATTGATTGATGATAATGCTATCGTGGCTTTAGCTACCGACTTTAATCCGGGTTCTTCTCACATTGACAACCTTCATTTAATAATGGGTCTTGCAGCATTGAAAATGAATATGACAATTGAAGAAACAATCACAGCCGTAACACTGAATGCTGCGTATGCTCTCGATTTATCTAACCAGACGGGAAGTATTGAGATTGGCAAAAGAGCTGACTTTGCCGTGTTTGATGCAGAAGATTATTCCGAGATCGTGTACAGCATTGGAAGGAATTTAAATGTTATGACAATAAAAGACGGTGAAATAATTTACTCAATGGAGCAATAATGAGAAGATTAATTATTTTTTCAACAATTTTATTTTTTACTACGTTCAGTTCATCTCTTTTTTCGCAAAGTCCTAAAGTAAAACTCGGCATTGAAGTTCTTAAGGAAAATAATTTCGATATTCTGCGTGGAAAGAAAGTCGCCTTAGTTACAAACCCTTCCGGTGTTGACAGTAAATTAAATTCCACAATTGATATCCTTTATAATGGAGAAGGTTTTGAGTTGGTCGCACTTTTTGGACCTGAACATGGGATACGCGGCGATGTTGAAGGGGGCGACAAAATTGATAATTCTACCGATGCTGTAACAGGACTTCCGATTTATTCTCTTTACGGAGAAAATAGAAAACCGAAGAAGGAAATGTTACGCAATGTTGATATCATTGTTTATGATATTCAGGATATAGGATGCCGCTCTTATACTTTTATCAGTACACTCGGAAAGATCATGGAAGCAGCAGTTGATTTCAATAAAAAAGTTGTTGTTCTTGATCGCCCCAATCCTCTCGGTGGAAACAGAATTGAAGGTAATGTTGTTGAAGACGGCTTCTTCTCTTTCATTGGTCAATATCCAATTCCTTATGTTTACGGTTTGACAGTGGGTGAGTTAGCTAGACTGATCAACGAACAAGGAATGTTGACTGACGGTGTGTTGTGCAATCTGGAAGTCGTAAAAATGGAGGGATGGAAACGGGAATATAGTTTTGAAGATACCGGCTTATTGTGGGTTCCTACATCACCACACATACCGCATAAGGATTCACCTTTTTTCTATGTAATATCCGGGATTGTTGGAGAATTGCGAGATGTAATTTCGATAGGCGTAGGTTACACACTTCCCTTTCAGACTTTCGCTTACAAAAATGTTAACGGAATTGAACTAGCAAAAAGACTTAACAACTTGCAGTTGGAAGGACTTCGGTTTATGCCGATTTCTTACACTCCGTATTATGCATTCAGTGCCGGTAAAACGATCTCAGGAGTTGAGGTTTTTATTACAGATCATCAGACCGCACATCTAATGAAAACGCAGCTTTATGTTTTACAGGAACTCCGAAAGATGTACCCCGATTATAATATTTTTGAGAAGACCAACTCGAGACATTTAAGTGCATTTGACAAAGCAATGGGAACTGATAAAATACGAAAAGAGTTCATGAAAAATTTCAAAGTTTCCGATGTAGAAGAATATCTGGATAAAGATGTTGAACCTTTCCGGGAATTATCGAAGAAGTATTATTTGTATGAATGAGTTAAACGATTCGGTTATTCTGAACAAACTATGAAACAGAACTCCTATGTAAGAAAACCAATCAGCGATTGACTTTACAATAATGATCTGTGTAAATCAGTAAAATCCGTGTCATCAGTGTTCTATTTTAAATATGTCCAAAATACTTTAACACAACTAATCCAATTGTAATAGTGAATATTGACAGCACAGTAGAAATGGCAATAATATCTCCCGCTAATTTTGAGTTGCAGTGCATTGCTTCAGCCATAACAAACGATGCAATAGCTGTAGGAGTAGCAAACAGCACAAAGAATATTCCAAAGTCAGTACCGCTAAAACCAACTGCCAATCCGACAAATACCGCTACTGCCGGGAACAGAACGATTTTCAAGAAAGATGAAGTGAACGCTAAAGTTGATGCTTTGATGATCCTATCCATTTTTAACGTAGCGCCGATTCCAACCAAAGCCAACGGCAGAGCGATAATCCCCAGATAGTTCATTGTTTTTTCAATGGGCGACCATATTTTGATTTCAAATATTGAGAAAAATATTGAAACTATTGCAGCGACTATTAATGGATTTGTTAGGATGTCCTTTATCATTTTGTTAAACTTAATATTACTCTCTTTGTGGAACGGAACAGTAAGAGCTATAACAGCTAAGACATTATACAAAGGCATTATGAACGCCAGCAATAATGCGGCTTTCCCGAGACTTTCTTCACCGAACATTCCTAAAATAATTGCCAGTCCTACAATAGCAAAATTGCTTCTGAAACTTCCTTGAATGAACGACCCTTGATCTTCAGGTGTTTTGGTGAGAAAGGTCGATACTCCCCAACTTATAAGAAAAATAATGAAGGCAAATATCATTGATGTAATGATCAGCTTCTCATCAAAAGTTTCCTCAATTGAAACATTGGATAGCTTTACAAATATCAATGCCGGAAGTGAAACGTTGAATACAAAATTGGAGCTTTGCCTTACAAATGTATCATTTACTAAACTCGTCCTCTGTAGTGCGGAACCGATTAAAATAAGAAAGAATATCGGAGCAACAATTTCAAATGTGAAAAGTAAAATTGAGATCATTTCTTCATCTTCCGGAAAATCATGGAATTAAGACTCTGAATATGACAGCGCTGTTCTCTGATTCGATAGTATATTGATCAACAACTGCGGGAATTAAAAATGCTTCTCCCTTTTTGAAAGAGATATTACTATTATCTCCAGTAAAAACTGTGATTTTTCCTTTTATAACAAGCAATATTTCAACTTGGTTGTTAGTTGATAATTCTTGTTGTTTCTTTTCAATACCTATTTTTTCAATTTTAAATTCATCTATAGGCGGAGAATAATTTATGATATCCCCGATCTTTTCCGGTGTAAGTATTGATTTCGATTTATCATAATTCAAAATTTTCAGAAGTGTATTCACATCTTTGAACTTTGGTGTTAGTCCCGCCCGCACAACATTATCGGAGTTTGCCATACACTCAACAATATCTCCCTCTAAATATGCATGGGGAATCCCTGCATCTGTAAATATTGCTTCATCCTTATTTAGCTGAACATGGTTCAGAAAAAAGATTGCGAGAAGACCAATATCATAACCATACTCATTTTTCAGAATGCTAAATAATCTCTCATCCTTACTAATATCATCCTTTTGCTGAATTGCTTTATCTATTGAATCAATACATTTTTTCAATGCAACTTCATCGGAAGATTTTAGCATCAGTCCTGTGAAAATATTCTTTACTGCATCTTCATTTACCGGTTGTTCAAAGTTTGATATTACTTCTTCCCCCAAGAACTCCTTGATCTGGGGATAGATGTTCAAGTTTTTAGATATCTCATCATAACTTCTAAATCCCAGAAGTGCATCGAGCTTAGTAAGAACAACAGCTATTTCCGGTTTATGATTATTGTCATAATAATTTGCCGGATCAGATAGATGCAGTTCTTCTGCCTGCTCTTTGTTAGGATGAGTTTGTATTGATAATGCTTTCCTTGCAGATAAAACTTTTAGTAAAAATGGGAGTTTATTATTAAACTTTCTGCAAACTCTTTTACCCAATATTTCAGTAGGATAATCATCTATTGCTTTCCGCAGTTCAACCAATTCGTTATTTATTTCTATTTTGGAAGATAATTTTGGATGCGCACCAATCCAAAGTTCAGCATAAGGTTTGTCATCCGGCTCAATCCCAATAAAATCCGGGATGAAAGCGCTTTCTCCTTTTGTTCCCCATTCATAATGCTGGATTGAATTATATAACTTATATGGTTTTTTCCCTAACATAATTTTAATCTTATATCTTGATCATAATCCTAATCTATCTTTCCCAGAAAGTATAATATAAAATTAATCCTAATCTACTCTTTTGATTAAGATCAAGAGTGAGATTAGGATTAAGAATTATAAATTTACGCTTACAAAATTATTCCTCAGCTAAGAATGGATACCTATAATCTTTCGGCGGAATAAAATTCTCTTTAATGGTTCTAGGAGAAACCCAGCGAACAAGATTTAAGTAGCTCCCGGCTTTATCATTAGTTCCGCTGGCTCTTGCACCGCCAAACGGCTGCTGACCGACAACAGCTCCGGTCGGTTTGTCATTTATATAGAAGTTGCCCGCTGCGTTAACAAGAATTTTATTAGCTAACTGAACAGCTTCTCTATCTTGTGCAAACACAGCACCAGTCAAGGCATAGGGAGATGTTTCATTACAGAGGTTAAGTGTTTCTTCATATTTATCATCGTCATAAACATAAAGTGTAAACACAGGACCGAAAATTTCCTCTTCCATAGTTTTAAACTGTGGATTTGCCGTTTCCGTTTCCACTAAAGTCGGTTCGATAAAGTAACCGGTTGAATCATCATAATTACCGCCGAATAAAATCTCTGCATCGTCAGCTTCCTTTATATAATCAATGTATTGACTGATCGTATCAAATGCATTTTTATCAATAACTGCATTCATGAAATTTGTAAAGTCACTTACATCGCCCATCTTTATCGTTTTAAGATTTTCAATAAGCTTTTCTTTTATTTCAGCCCAAATTGATTTAGGAATATAACCCCTTGATGCAGCAGAACATTTCTGTCCTTGATACTCATATGCACCTCTTGTTATAGCAGTGACAACTACATCAACATCAGCGCTTTTATGGACAAATATGAAATCCTTACCGCCGGTCTCGCCTACAATTCTAGGATAAGATTTGTACTTGCTTATATTATTTCCAATAGTTTTCCACATTGTTTGGAAAGTTGGCGTGCTGCCTGTAAAATGAATTCCAGCCAAATAAGGTGAATCCATAACCGGGTTACCAACCTGCCCGCCGGAACCTGGAACGAAATTTATTACGCCGTCAGGAACTCCGGCAGCTTTAAATAGCTGCATCAGCCAATAACCTGTATAAACCGCACTGGAAGCGGGTTTCATGATCACTACATTACCCATCAAAGCCGGAGAAGTTGGAAGATTTCCGGCAATGGAAGTAAAATTAAATGGAGATACTGCAAAGACAAATCCTTCAAGCGCTCTATACTCCAGTCTGTTCCAAATTCCTTTTGACGAATGGAGAGGCTGCTCGTTATATATCTGCATCGCATAGTATGCATTGAATCTAAAGAAATCAACCAATTCGCAGGCAGAATCAATTTCAGCCTGGAAGGCATTTTTGCTTTGCGCCAGCATTGTTGCGGCATTCAAAGTTGATCTCCAATAATCAGTTGTTAAAAGATCTGCTGCTTTCAGGAAAATCGCTGCCCTTTCGTTCCATGGCATCGCCGCCCAGCTTTCACGAGCTTCTAACGCAGAATTTATTGCCTGCTCAACTTCTTCCTTACCTGCTTTGTGATAAGTGCCGATGACTGTTTTATGATCATGAGGAAGAACACAATTACCGGTATTGCCTGTTCTGATTTCCTTGCCTCCGATCATTATCGGAATATCAATGGTCTGGCTTTTTAATTCTTCCAATCTCTTCTTAAGAATTGCTTTATCCCTTGAGCCTGGTTCATAATTCCTTACAGGATCGTTTTGCGGAAGGGGTACTTTAAAGATTCCATCTGACATAATTACTCTCCTTAATTATTCTAATATTTATTATGACTTAATTTAAAGCTATTAAAGAAATAACACAAAAATTCAGCAATATTTTCCTAAAAAAGTTCTTAATCTTTCGCTTGATTCGGAG